>CAJQNR010000169.1 GCA_905479715.1 uncultured Sphingorhabdus sp. | reverse complement strand
CGCCGAATCTGTCATATCTAGGCTTTCACTCGGTTCTTGCATTTTCTGATCTTCATTCATCGGGCCGTCTACCAACGGGTTTCAAAGCGATTGCGCAGGTAAATGGCTAGCGCGTTCATGGTCAGGAGGAACAGCAACAGCACAATGATCGCCGCCGATGTTTTCTCGACAAAGCCACGGTCGACTTCATCGGACCACAGGAATATCTGGACCGGCAATACGGTTGCCGGATCGGTGATGCCGCTCGGAGGCGTTGCAATGAAGGCACGCATGCCGATCATCAGCAAAGGTGCCGTTTCACCCAATGCCCTTGCCATTCCGATGATCGTGCCGGTCAATATGCCGGGCAGCGCGAGCGGCAGAACATGATGAAACACGACCTGTAGCGGGCTTGCTCCGATTCCCAGGGCTGCCTCGCGGATCGAAGGCGGTACGGCCTTGACCGCATTTCTTCCGGAAATGACAATCACCGGCATGGTCATCAGCGCCAGGGTCAAACCGCCGACCAGCGCTCCCGACCGGGGCATGCCGAAAAAGTTCAGGAATACCGCTAGGCCAAGCAATCCGAAGATGATCGACGGGACCGCTGCCAGATTGTTGATGGAAACCTCGATGAGATCGGTCAGACGGTTGGTTGGCGCATATTCCTCGAGATAGAGCGCGGCGAGAACACCGACCGGAAAGGCGAGCAGCAAGGTCACGATCATGGTGATGAGCGATCCTTTGAAGGCGCCCCAGATGCCGACCTGCATCGGATCCGTTGCATCCGAATTGCTCAGGAAGTTCCAGTTGAAGCCGGTCGAAAACTGATCCGAATATTGGGCGACTTTCTTTTCGGCTTCGGGGTTGCCGGAATCCTTGTAAGCCACGTCGATGTCGGAAGCGACCGGCAGATCGATCGTTACCTTTTGCTCGACGATCTTCGGGTCGGCCAGAATCATCGCACTCACCGTGGTCCAGCCACCGGGCGAAAACAGTTCGGTGGCATCTGGACCATATTGGAGTTCGATGCTGCTATCGACAATCTCGCGCAAACCCATGGCCTGCAATTTCGTATTGCCGTTCGGGCCTTCAAACTCGCTGGCCGAGGCACCGCCTGTCGCTGCCGGGAAATCAATTTCCAGGGGCAGTTCGGTCTGGGTGAAACCGCGGAATCCGTTGCCAACCATGACCACCAGCAAAAAGGCAAGAAAACCGGCTGACAGCAGGATTGCTCCCAGACCCATCGCCTTGAACCGGCGTTCGGCGGCGTACCGCCGCGCGATCCGCTTCTGCATTGCCGGGCCTTGCCAATCGGTTGGCAGGCGCTTCGGTTCGGTGAGACTATTCATAAGCTTCCCGATATTTTTTGACCACCCGCAAGGCGATCAGATTGAGCAACAAGGTTACGATGAACAGGACCAGTCCCAGGGCAAAGGCGGCCAGTGTCTTGGGACTGTCAAATTCCTGATCGCCGGTCAGCAACTGAACGATCTGCGTGGTGACGGTGGTGACGCTGGAGAAGGGATTGGCCGTCATATTGGCTGCAAGACCCGCTGCCATCACGACAATCATGGTTTCCCCGATGGCGCGGCTTACCGCCAGCAGGACGCCACCGACCACGCCCGGGAGAGCGGCGGGGATCAGTACTTTCTTGATGGTCTCGCTGTGGGTCGCGCCCATCGCCAGCGACCCGTCGCGCATCGCGCTGGGTACCGCGGCGATACTGTCATCGGCCATCGAAGATACGAATGGAATGATCATGATGCCCATCACCACGCCTGCCGCCAGCGCCGATTCCGAAGATGCACTGGAAATGCCGATCGAGACGGCAAAATCCCGCAGGGCAGGGGCCACGGTCAGGGCCGCAAAATAGCCATAGACAACCGTCGGCACACCAGCCAGCACTTCGAGAATAGGCTTCATCCACGCGCGAAATTTTGCTGGTGCATATTGGGTGAGATAGATGGCGCTCAACAGTCCGAGCGGAATGGCGACGATCATGGCGATGATCGCGCCGATGAATATCGTACCCCAGAACAGGGGAATAGCGCCAAATCCGGTCTCGCCTCGGGGTCCGGCGACTGCCTTGGGATTCCATTCCGTGCCGAACAGGAAGTCAATCGGCGAAACCATCGAGAAAAAACGGGCCGATTCGAAGACCAGTGACAGGAAAATTCCGACCGTCGTGACAATGGCGATCAGGGATGCGAGCAGCAGAACGAGCATTGTCACCCGTTCGATCTTGGTGCGGGCCCGGAGGTCCGGCTTGATTTGCAGCCACGCATAGACACCGCAGGCAAAGACCATGAGCAGCGCGGCAACCGCGCCGATCATCTGATAATAGGATATCGCGTCGCGATAGGGCTCGACCATCGACTGAGACAGCGGATTAAACGCATTGACCTGGAAGCCGTAGGCAATCGCACGGGCCTCGGACAAAATGGCGGCACGTGAAAAACCGTCTTGTGGCAATTGCGCTGCTGCGGAACTGGTCAGCGCCGCGTCGGTGATCAGGGCCGGACTGACAAAGCTCCAGACCGTCATGAAAATTGCCGCAGGTACAATTGCCCACAAGGCAACATACCAGCCATGATAGGTGGGCAGCGAATGCAGCGCCGACCGGGATGTCTTGCCGCCTGTTTGCATGCTGGCCGCTTTCAGGCGACCAAAAAACCACGCGACTAGGCCCAGGCCCAGAATGAGAAAAAGAAGCGTCGTACTTGTCACAATATCTGGTTCCGCCCCTGCATCAAAATCATCTGAAAACTACGCTCTTTGGAGCGCGCTTATTTCAATTCGTCCATGGTAAGCGGCGTCATGTCGCGCACCACTTCGGTCATTTTTGTCCGGACCGCGTCAGGTGAAGCAATCAAACCGGCCTTCACCAGATAACCGTCGCGGGTTCCGGCATCGAGAAACGCGGACAAATAGTCCTGAATGCCCGGTATGACACCGACATGCTGCTTTTTCACGTAGATATAGAGTGGCCGGGCACCAGGATATTCGCCCGATGCGATGGCATCATAGGTCGGGTTTACGCCAGACACCGAAATGCCGCGCACATTGTCGAGATTCTCTTCGAGGAAACTATAACCAAAAATGCCCACGCTGTTGGGATTGGCCTTCAGCTTCTGGACGATGAGATTGTCATTCTCTCCGGCATCAATATAGGCGCCGTCCGCTCTTACCTCATGACAAATCGCTTCAAATTCGGCTCTGTTGCTGTCCTTGAGCGCCTTTGTCGCCGGATCCGTAACGCAGCCGACTTCCATGATCAGTTCGGTAAGCGCATCGCGGGTACCGGAGGTTGATGGCGGGCCATATACGCTGATCGCGAATTTCGGCAGCGACGGATCAATATCCGACCATGTTTTTGCGGTATTTTCCTTTCCGAAAGGACGGTCCGCAATCGCCTTGTAAATCTGCACTGGTGTCAGAGAAAAAGGTGTGCCGTCATTGGACTGGGCTACGGCGATTCCGTCGATACCGATTTGTATTTCAACCACGTCGGTGACGCCATTGCTGTGGCACAATTCGAGCTCGGATGGCTTGATCCGGCGTGACGCATTCTCGATATCCGGTGTGCCCGCCCCGACTCCGGCGCAAAAAAGATTCATGCCTGCGCCGGTTCCCGTGGACTCGAGAATCGGGGATGGATTTGCACCATTGATGCTGAATTGTTCGGCTACCGCCTTGGCAAAGGGGAAAACGGTAGAGGAACCGACGATCCGAATCTCGGTTCTGGTTCCGCCCTGGCCGCCAGACGCCTGGTCCTGACAGCCGGAGACTGCGAGAGAAGCGATGGTCAGCAAAGCGAGTTTTCGTAGCATAAAAATCCTCAAAACATCCATGGTCTTCTGCTGGCCAGAGAGACCGAAACCCTCAATCACCGCCTTGATTGGCTGGCTTCTAGGGAGGGGCAAAGACCTATTGATTACAGTTTTGTTACAGAAATATGACAGCGGTCCAAAGCGCCGTTGTCGCGCCTGATCCCGATCTAAAAAATGGCCTCATACAGCTTCCTTTTCTCCGTCATTTGCTACCGGCGTTGCGTTCACGATCGGCAGCAGGACGGAGACGGTTGTTCCTTTGCCGAGCTCGCTGGAAATTTCCATCCGTCCGCCGTGCCGTTCCGAAATATGCTTGACGATCGCAAGGCCCAGTCCGGTCCCGCCGATAGATTTGCTCCGGCCCTTGTCGACGCGATAAAAACGTTCGGAAAGCCGCGGAATATGGTCCGGCGATATGCCGTCGCCTTCGTCGCTGATGGAGAGATAAAGCATGGTTCCGGACTTGTTCGGTGCCACATTTATCCTGACCGGCGTTCCTTTTTTTCCATATTTGAAGGCATTGCTGAGCAGATTGTTCACTACTTGCGACAATTGTGCCCGATCGCCATGGATGAGCGGCATCTCGGTCGGTAGATTGACCGGAATGTCCTGCTCTTTCTTGCCGCGGCTGTTGATGTAAAAATCGCGTGCCTCATCAATCAGACCGCGAAGATCGATCGGATCGGAAGGTAGCTGGAATTTCTCGGCTTCGATCCGGGAAAGCGACATCAGGTCTTCGATCAGACGCTGCATGCGGTCGGCTTCGTTATACATGATTTTCAGGAAACGCGTCCGGGTCGCATCATCCTTGCCGGCCGAGGGGTCTTCCAGCGTTTCGATAAAACCCTTGATCGCGGCCAGCGGTGTGCGCAGTTCATGGCTGGCGTTGGCGACGAAGTCCGTGCGCATCCGTTCGGCCGCATAGCGGCTGCTCTGATCCGAAAGCTGGACCAGTTTCAGGCCGTCGTCCAGCGTATGGATCCGCAACTCCCACCGTTGATCGGTATTGCCGACCCCGATCAGAAGGATGGGCTCTCCTGTATGTTTGGCATCCGGATTGGCCAGCCGATCGGCGGCGGCGGGATGCCGAATGGCAATGCGAACATCCTCACCGACAATATGATTCCCGAGAACCTTGGCCGCTGCGGGATTGGCCGCCGCGACCCTCGCGTTGCGCACCAGCAATATCGGATCGGTAATCGGATCGATTATATCCTGATAGGCTTCCCACCGGCCCTGATAGAGAATGCGTTTGCGCTGGCGTTCCTGCGAGGCAGGGTCTGGAGATGGCGGGACAGGCGGGGTTTGCAGAACCGTGAAAAGTGCAATCGCACCGCTGCAGATGACAAGGATGACCTGCGGGCCCGACTGCGTTATTTGGCTCGCCAATATCGCGCCACCGATGATGAACGACAGCGCAATCAGCAAGCGGATTGGGGCAACAGTGGTCATCGAGCGGGTTCCGGCATGATCATGTCATCCATTTAAGCGGTGCAGGGCGATAACAGCAATGACTATATCTCGTAACATAGGTCCGGCTCAAGGCAGCATATAGCGCATATTAACGAATTGCCTGTCTATGTCCCGAATATAGACGCGCTTTGCGAAGGCGGACTGTTTACTCGCTTTTTACACGATTTCTGCTAATGCGCGCATATCTTGAGCAAGAGCAACCATGGATAGAATTTCTATGAATGAAGACCTTCCATCCGGACAGCCGGTCAATACCGACCAGAAGAACGGAATCGTTACCCGCCGCCGCGCCTTGATGATGGGTGCGGTAACGGCGTCGGCGGTGGTCAGCATCAAGCCGGCATTGGCGCAAACCGCTGGTTCGGTGCTCAATTGTGAAATTCCTGTCCCCGGCAATCACGCAGCGGGCGGTTATATTGCCGCGGATGGCAAGGTTGTTACAGCGGATACGCCCGGCGCCTTTCCTGCTGCCGGCCGCAATTTTACCGGCGAAGAAGTGCGCCGCGCGATGAATGGACGGACGCTTCCGGGGACGTCGCGGGACCAGTCCCAGGCCTATGTAAACTATATTCGCCGGCTGCAATCCGGCCAGAGCGGATTTACATGTTATGCCTCGCTGCAAATGCCACGCTGATATTGCCAACCAATCTTAACATTTGCCTGCTATCAGATCGCTATGTCGTTCCAGAATCGCAGGTAATCCATCATGACCCAGAAATATCGGGCCGCCGCGAAAGATGACCTGATCTGGCACGATCTGGACAGCATGACGCTGTTATATCACCGCCCGTCCGGGATCACCCACATGCTGGCCGATCCCGCTCCCGCGATATTGGAAGTGATGAACGAAGCGGTCCTGTCGACCGTCGAAATCGCGGAACGCCTGTCGGCAAGATTCGATCTTGAATCGAATATCGACACAGAAAATATTGTCCTCGCCCGGCTGGAAGAGCTTTCCCGACTGGGACTGGTAGCCCCGGTGCCGGCATGATGGCGAAAATGCATGACATATCGCTCAAAATCGGGCCGGCTGCCTTCCGGATTGCATCGACATGGCAACGGCCGCTCGATCAATTGACGGATTTGTACAAAGCCTATCCGGCACCGACCGGTGAGACTGTGGATTTCACCGTCCGGCTCGAACCGGAAAAGCCCTGGCGCCGCTTCATCCGGCCGTCGGTCCATATCGGTGGCGACTTCTGGTTGCCGGATGCCGCGCCGTTGCCGCTTGACCAGGGCCTGCTGGCCGCTGAAATGGGCATGAACCTGCAAATGGCGCTTGGTTGGCGGCGGCACCTGCTGCTCCATGCCAGCAGCGTCGAAAAAGATGGCAAGGCACTGGTCATGACCGGTCTGTCGGGCTCGGGCAAATCGACCTTGTCGGCGATGCTTGCGGAACGAGGCTGGCGTTTCATGGGCGATGAATTCGCGTTGCTCAGTCTCGATTCCGGCGAAATCATGCCCTTTCCTCGGCTGATCAGCCTGAAGAACAGGGCGATCGACGCGATGCAGGATATCGCCAGCGAAAACCGGTTCGGGCCCGAGATGAAGGCGACGCCCAAGGGCGATATCCGGCATCTGGTGCCGCCGCCGGATGCGATCGAGCGGATGAATGAACCCGCCACGCCAGCATTGTTGCTGTTCCCCCGCTTTGGTCATGCGCCTGAATTGCGGCCTATGGGCCAAGCGGAAATTTTTGTCCGCTTGACCCAGGCGTCGACCAATTATGTTGCGCTGGGCGAAGCCGGGTTCCGGGCGCTGACCCGTTTTGTCGACGATGTTCCGGTCAAGGCAATGGATTATCAGTCGATCGATCAGGCCGAAGAACTGATCGATGCCCTGTGGAGCCCATTGCCATGATGCAGGATGCGCGCACCCTGATCCGTGCTTTGCGGGAACCGGCCAGCGTCGAGGCGTTGAACAGCCGCCAGTGGACCGACTTGATCAGCGTGGCGCGGGCGGAATCGCTGATCGGATCGCTGGCCCATCGGGTCAAGGATGTCGCCGTGCCGGACCGCGTGCGCGCGGTGCTGAGGGATGCCATAGAAGCGCATGATCTGGCCCGCCGGCAGGCTATGTGGGAAGCGGACTGCGCGAGAAGGGCGCTCGCCGGTTATCCCGGAAAAATCGTTCTGATGAAGGGCACCGCCTATGTTGCCGCAAATCTCGATGCCGGGATCGGCCGCAGTATCGGCGATCTCGATATCATGGTGGCACGGGACGATCTGCCAGTCGTCGAAGCCGCCTTGCTCGACGCCGGATGGGAATGGGTGAAGCCCGACCCTTATGATGACCGATATTACCGTGATTATATGCACGAATTGCCACCGCTGATTCATCGCGAACGCGACCGGATGGTTGATGTCCATCATACGATATTGCCGCTGACGGCCCGCCCGACACCCGATGCGCAGGCGATACTGGAGGATGCTGTTGCGCTTGATGACGGGCTTTATGTCATGGCACCCGCAGATATGCTGCTCCATTCCATCGCCCATTTATTTGCCGACGGTGATCTGGCGGGCGGATTGCGAAATCTGTGGGATATCAATCAGCTGGTCCGGCATTTTTCAGGGGGCGATGCCGAATTCTGGATGAAACTGCGGAAGCGGGCCGAGAAACATGGGCTGGTCGATGAACTGGAGCGGGCGTTGCGCCTGGCGGTGCGTCTCTACGCAACCCCGGTTGGCAAGGGCAGCGCCGGATGGCGGAAAATTTCCGATTGTCTTTATGTTCGCCGTTTGCTTGCTCGCGACGGATATGGCCGCGAAACCCGCAAAATCACGCGCTTTGCTTTTTACGTCCGTTCCCACTGGCTGCGCATGCCGCCGGTGATGCTGGCGCGGCATCTGTGGGCCAAATGGCGCAAAGGCGGAAAGCCGGTGGGTGAACCCGGCATTAGGTAAATAAACAGGCTGGCCTAAGCCCGCTTTGCGTGGCATTAGCCGCTGCAAATAGCCGTATTCCGGCCCCGATTGATCAACTTGTTCCGGAGTGTACCGATGACCGACCGCCCGCTAGCCGCAATCATTTTGGCCGCCGGACAAGGCACGCGCATGAAATCGGAAAAACACAAGGTGCTGCACCCCATTGCGGGCAAACCGATGCTTCATCATTTGCTCGACACCGTCGATTCCATCGGTGTTGAGCGCACGGTTGTGATTGTCGGCGCGCGTCGGGAGCAGATTGAGGCGAGTGTCGCGGGACGCAATGTCACGATCGCGGTGCAGGAAGAGCAACTGGGGACCGGCCATGCTGTCGCTCAGGCGCATGATGCGCTCAAGGGGTTCGCGGGTGATGTGCTGATATTATACGGCGATGTCCCGATGGTCAGTGCTGATACGATGCGCGACATGATATTCCGTCTGAACAACGGGTCGGACCCGCGGGCGGTTGTGCTTGGCTTTCGTCCCGAGGATGCCGGTGCCTATGGCCGGATCATCGCCGATGAACAGGGCGAGATTGAGAAAATGGTCGAATATAAGGACGCCAGCGAAGCCGAACGCGCGGTCAATCTTTGCAACAGCGGCCTGATGGCGGTACGTTCCACCGATCTCTTCATATTGCTCGACAAGATCAGCAACGACAATGCGGCGGGCGAATATTATCTACCGGATATTGTCATGTTGCCAGGGCAGACGAGCGCGGTGATCGAAGTCGATGATCCCGCCGAAGTGGCGGGCGTCAACAGCCGCGCCGAACTGGCGGCGGTCGAAGCCGAATGGCAGGCACGCCGCCGGTCACAGGCGATGGCGGACGGAGTCAGCCTGATTGCACCGGAAACCGTGTGGTTCTCGCATGATACGAAGATTTCTTCAGATGTGGTTATAGAACCAAATGTGATTTTTGGTCCCGGCGTGTCGGTGGCGTCCGGTGCAAAAATATACGGCCATAGCCATATTGAGGGAGCGACCATCGGTCCAGACACCAGTGTCGGTCCCTTTGCCCGCCTGCGGCCCGGTTCGGTGATGGAAGAAGGCTCCAAGGTCGGTAATTTCGTCGAGATGAAGAAGACCGTTCTCGGCAAGGGCGCCAAGGCCAATCACCTGACCTATCTCGGCGATGCCCAAGTGGGCGAGGGCGCGAATATTGGCGCTGGCACGATCACTTGTAATTATGATGGCTATTTCAAATATAAGACGGTGATCGGCAAGGGCGCGTTTATCGGGTCAAACAGCGCTCTGGTCGCACCGGTGACAATCGGCGATGGAACAATTGTCGGGGCAGGGGCGACGCTGACGAAAGATGTGGCTGCCGGAGATCTGGCGCTGGTGCGTGCCGAGCAAACCGTGAAAACCGGTTGGGCGACGCGCTTCAATGAAGTGAGCGCGAAGAAAAAGGCCGGTAAATGACGAAAATAACGCTATTTCGATAACCGGAAACGAAAAAGGACTGCCCCGCTGATATGCAGGGCATCCGGATACCCTATAGCCTTTAGCAGAAAGCCCGAAATACGATGTGCGGAATTATTGGAATAGTTGGCAAGGAAGCCGTCTCGGATCGTCTCGTCGATGGACTGAAGCGGATGGAATATCGTGGCTATGACAGCGCCGGTGTCTGTACTGTGCAGGATGGCCAGTTGATCCGCCGCCGGGCGGAGGGCAAGCTTGCCAATCTTGTCTCCGTCTTGAAAACCGATGATGCCGCCGGCGATATTGGAATTGCGCACACCCGCTGGGCGACCCATGGTGCGCCCACGACGAGCAATGCCCATCCCCATGCTACCGGCGAAGTGGCGCTGGTCCACAATGGTATTATCGAAAATTTCAAGAATCTGCGCGAAGAACTGAGTGCGCGGGGCCGTTCGTTCGAGAGCGAGACCGATACCGAGGTTGTTGCCCATCTCGTCAGCGAACAGGTCGAAGCCGGCAAAAGCCCCCAAGAATCCGTCAAAGCCGTGCTCCCGCAGTTGCGTGGAGCCTTTGCGCTCGCCATTGCCTTCCGTTCGCAGCCCGACCTGTTGATCGGTGCACGTCTGGGGTCACCGCTGGTGGTCGGCTATGGTGAGGGCGAGACATTTCTCGGATCCGACGCGCTCGCTCTTGCGCCGCTGACCCAGAAGATTGCCTATCTCGAAGAGGGGGACTGGGTGGTGATCACCCGCGACGGCGCAGCGATCTATGACGAGAATAATGTTCCGGTAGAGCGTGAAATTACCACCTCCGGCGTGTCTGCGGCAACGATTGAAAAAGGCAATTATCGCCATTTCATGCAGAAGGAAATTTTCGAGCAACCGACCGTGGTTGCGCAGACCCTGCAAAGCTATATCCGCCCGCTGGAGCAGCAGGTAGCGCTGCCGCAAATGGATTTCGATCTGCGCGATATCAAGCGGATTACCATCGTTGCCTGCGGGACCAGCTATTATGCCGGTATGGTCGCGAAATACTGGTTTGAAACCTTTGCCAGGGTGCCGGTGGATCTCGATTTCGCGTCGGAATTCCGCTATCGTGATCCGGTGCTTGAGCCCGGTGGTCTGGCGTTGTTTATCTCCCAGTCGGGCGAGACCGCCGATACATTGGCTGCGCTTCGTCATAGCAAGCTAAATGGCCAGAAAATCGCGGTGGTGGTCAACGTCCCGACCAGCTCGATGGCGCGCGAGGCTGATTTGTTGTTGCCAACCCATGCCGGACCGGAAATTGGCGTCGCGTCGACCAAGGCCTTTTCCTGTCAACTTGCGGTTCTGGCCGCACTGGCCGCCCATCTGGCGGTGGTGAAGGGGAAGATGAGCCGGGAGGAGGAACGCGAGGTCGTCAAGCATCTGACCGAAGCGCCCGCTGCGCTCAACGCCGCCCTCGCGCATGACGACGATATTGCCGATATGGCGCATCATATCGCGCCGGCACGGGACGTGCTCTATCTCGGTCGTGGTCCTGATTATCCCCTGGCACTGGAAGGGGCGCTCAAGCTCAAGGAAATCAGCTATATTCACGCCGAAGGCTATGCGTCGGGCGAAATGAAACATGGTCCGATCGCGCTGATCGACGAATCCGTACCGGTGATTGTGCTGGCGCCGTCGGGGCCGCTGTTTGAAAAAACCGTCTCCAATATGCAGGAAGTGCGCGCGCGTGGCGGCAAGGTGGTGCTGATCTCCGATTCAGAAGGCCTGGCCGAAGCGGGTGAAGGATGTCTCGCCACGATCGAGATGCCAAAGGTCCATCCGCTGATCGCACCATTGGTCTATGCCGTGCCGGTGCAACTGCTCGCCTATCATGTCGCGGTGGCCAAGGGGACCGATGTCGATCAGCCCCGCAATCTCGCCAAATCAGTAACCGTGGAGTAGAATATGGCAACCAATCCCTCCCTCGTCTCTGTCGAGACCGCCAGCGGAAAATTCCAGCAGACGGTCAAGGTCGGCAAACATGTCTTCCTTGCCGATGAACCCGAATCTCTCGGTGGCACGGATAGCGGCCCATCGCCTTATGATCTGTTGCTGGCAGCATTGGGAAGCTGCACCTCGATGACGATGAAAATGTACGCGGACCGCAAGGGTATTCCGCTGGAATCCGTCCATATCGTACTGGAGCATAGCCGCGAACATGTGGAAGACTGCCGCAACTGCAACAATGACAGCAACCGGATTGATGTGATCGACCGGTCAATCGAGTTGCGCGGTGACCTGACCGACGAACATCGCAAAAGGCTGCTGGAAATCGCGGAAAAATGCCCGGTCCACCAGACATTGAAGAACCGCATCGACATTCACACACTGGAAGTCCGCGAATGACCGTCGTTGCGGGCGGGTGCCATTGCGGCGCTGTCCGCTTCGAGGCGGATGTCGAGGCCAAGCCGGAACTGCTCGACTGCAATTGCTCGATGTGCGCCCGGACCGGCTTTTTGCATCTGATCGTGCCGCACGAAAATTTCGTCTTGCAGTCCCGCAGGGAGGATTTAACCAGCTACAGGTTCGGTAGCGGACAGGCGGAGCATCTGTTTTGCCCAAGTTGCGGAGTCAAAAGCTTCTACCAGCCACGCTCGCATCCCGATTGCTGGAGTCTCAAATATAATTGCCTCGATAGGGGCCATGGTCTCAGTCCGGCCATCATAAAATTTGATGGCCAGAACTGGGAAGAGGCGAAGGCAAGATTATAAGGGTTTATGGAATAGAAAAAGGGCCCGCCGGATTACTCTGGCGCGCCCTTTTCTGTCATTTAGGCCAATTTTACGCGAGATCAAAGCGACCTGCGTTCATCACCTTGGTCCATGCAGCGACGAAATCGTCCACAAATTTCCGCTCATGGCCATCCTCGGCATAGACTTCAGAGACAGAGCGTAGCTGCGAGTTCGATCCGAAAACAAGGTCGGTCCGCGTTGCGCGCCATTTCTCTTCACCTTCCAGACGACATCTGCCGATGAACATCTCGTCGCCTGACTGGTCTACGACTTCCCAGGCTGTGCCCATGTGGAGCAGGTTGACGAAAAAGTCGTTGGTCAGTTGGCCGGGCCGGTCGGTAAGTACGCCAGCCTTGCTATTGCCGCTGTTCGCGCCAAGCACTCGCAATCCGCCGACCAATACGGTCATTTCGGGGATCGAAAGATTGAGCAGGTTCGCCCGGTCCACCAGCATGTCCTCGGTCTTCACGCTTGCCTTGTTCTGAAGGTAATTGCGGAAGCCGTCGGCATATGGCTCGAGCGGTTCGAAACTTTCGGCATCGGTTTGCTCGTCTGTCGCGTCGCCGCGACCCGTCGTAACCGGCACGCTGATATCGAAGCCGCCGGCTTTCGCGGCTTTCTCGATTGCAGCACTGCCCGCAATGACAATGGCGTCGGCCATTGACAGCGAACCACGCAACTCGTCGAGCTTCGCAAGCACTTTGGCCAGCTCTTCCGGATCGTTGACCTTCCAGTCCTTCTGGGGAGCAAGCCGCACACGGGCACCGTTGGTACCGCCACGGTGGTCGCTCTTCCGGTAGGTTGCAGCCGAAGCCCATGCCGCCTTGACCAGTTCGGAAACCGACAGTCCGCTATCCAGCACCTTGGCCTTGAAGGCCGCAACATCGCTGTCCGAAGCCTGTGATCCGGCGGGAACCGGATCCTGCCAGATCAGGTCCTCGGCGGGCACTTCGGGGCCGAGATAACGGACCTTTGGTCCCATGTCGCGATGGGTCAGTTTGAACCATGCACGGGCGAAAGCATCGTCCAGAGCCGCCTGGTCGTCGCGGAAGCGCTCGGAGATCTTGCGATAGTCGGGGTCCAGCTTCAGCGCCATGTCGGCGGTGGTCATCATGGTCGGAACCTTCTTGGACGGGTCTCGAGCATCGGGTGCCATATCCTCGGGGTCCGGATTGATCGGCTGCCATTGCTTGGCACCTGCGGGACTTTCAACCAGCTCATATTCATATTTGAACAACAGCCGGAAATAGTCTCCGCCCCACTGCGTCGGATTGGGCGTCCACGCGCCTTCGAGGCCGGAAGTGGTGATATGTCCCTCGCCGATCTGCTCTGGGTCAGTGCTCCAGCCAAATCCCATCAGCTGCAAGCCACCCGATTCGGGGTCTCCGCTCAATTGGTCGGGCGGAATCGCACCATGGCATTTGCCAAAAGCATGGCCACCAGCGGTCAGTGCGACGGTTTCCTCGTCATTCATCGCCATGCGCAGGAAAGTTTCCTTCATATCGCGGGCCATGCCTTCGGCATCGTGCGGGTTTCCGCCGGGGCCTTCAGGATTGACGTAAATCAGGCCCATCTGGATGGCCGCCAACGGATTTTCCATCGCTTTGCCTTCATCGGGATTGATGCGGGTCGGAACGCCTTCGTTAACCCACAGCTCTTCCGAACCCCAATAGACATCGGTCTCGGGTTCATAGACATCCTTACGGCCGCCGCCGAAGCCGAAGACGGGCCCGCCCATCGATTCGATCGCGACATTGCCGGTGAGGATAAAAAGGTCAGCCCAGCTGATTTTCTCGCCATATTTTTTCTTGATCGGCCACAGAAGGCGCCGTGCCTTGTCGAGATTACCGTTGTCCGGCCAACTGTTGAGCGGAGCGAAACGCTGTTGCCCGCTGGAAGCGCCGCCGCGCCCGTCACCGGTACGATAGGTGCCAGCGCCGTGCCAGGCCATGCGAATGAAAAATGGTCCGTAATGTCCGTAATCCGCCGGCCACCATGGCTGGCTGTCGGTCATTAACGCCGTCAGGTCTTTTTTTAGCGCGCGATAATCGAGTTCATTAAAAGCTTTCGCATAATCGAAATCGGGGCCCATCGGATCGGTCGGGGTGCCACCCTGGGCAAGGATTCCGAGTTGGAGGGCATCGGGCCACCAGTCGCTGTTCTGTCGGCCGAGAAGCGCACGGACGCCACCATCAAATCCCATGGGACAACCGTCGGGGGAACCAGTTGTTTTCATATCCATTTCAAAATCTCCTTTTCTGGTGCTGCGTCATTGTCGCATGTCACCGATGACATTTCTTACGCCACGGCGATCCGCAGTCTAAACCAATTGTCCTTGTCTGACTGATCACTATTGTCACTTAGACTGGTCATTCGGACTATGGCGGAAGTGCCTTCTACCATGATTGACCGCCTTCACGAAGCGGCATATAGGAACAGACCATATTCGTGAGGCGGCCGATCGGGTCGCCTTTTCTATTTTGTTTGCGTCCAATTGTTGGAAGGAAAGTAAGATGACGATTACCCCGCTCATGCCCGTATATCCCCGGTGTGGTTTTCGTCCTGTCCGAGGCGAGGGTGCCTGGCTTATTTCCGAAGACGGTAGCCGTGCGCTGGATTTTGCCAGCGGCATCGCGGTCAATCTGCTCGGCCACGGTCATCCGCATCTTACCAAGGCGATTCAGGATCAGGCGGCAACCCTGATGCACGTCTCCAATCTTTATGGCAGTCCGCAAGGCGAGAAATTCGCGCAGCGTCTGGTCGATACGACCTTTGCCGATACCGTATTCTTCACCAACAGTGGCGCCGAAGCGGTGGAATGCGCGATCAAGGCCGCTCGCGCCTATCATCAATCGGCAGGCAGCGACCGGTTCGAGATTATCACATTCAAAAATGCCTTCCATGGCCGGACGATGGCGACCATTTCGGCTTCCAACCAGGAAAAGATGCACCACGGTTTCTCGCCGCTTCTTGCTGGCTTCAAATATGTCGATTTTGACGATCTGGAAGGCGCTGCTGCAGCGATCACCGACAAGACCGCCGCCTTCATGGTCGAGCCGATCCAGGGCGAAGGCGGCGTGCGTCCCG
>CAJQNR010000168.1 GCA_905479715.1 uncultured Sphingorhabdus sp. | reverse complement strand
CCCGGCGATGATTCCGATGTGGATGTTCGGTCCGGCGATCGCGACCGGCAATGCCTTCATTTTGAAGCCGTCCGAGCGTGATCCTTCGGTTCCCGTGCGGCTGGTCGAACTGATGCTCGAAGCGGGCCTGCCGGAAGGCATCCTGCAATGTCTGCAAGGGGACAAGGAAATGGTCGACGCCATTCTTGATCATCCGGCCATTGGCGGGATCAGCTTTGTCGGATCTTCGGATATCGCCCATTATGTTTACCAGCGCGGCGTTGCCGCGGGCAAACGGGTCCAGGCAATGGGTGGCGCGAAAAACCACGGCATCGTTCTGCCAGACGCGGATCTTGATCAGGTTGTGAACGATCTCTCTGGCGCTGCCTTTGGTTCGGCCGGCGAACGCTGCATGGCGCTGCCGGTGGTTGTTCCCGTGGGCGAAGACACCGCTGACCGTCTGCGCGAAAAAATGATCCCGGCGATGGCTGCCTTGCGGGTCGGCATCTCGACCGATGAAGAAGCCCATTACGGGCCGATGGTCAATCCGGCGCAAAAGGCGCGGGTCGAAGGCTGGATCCAGAAGGGCGTTGATGAAGGCGCCGAACTGGTCGTCGATGGCCGCGGCTTCTCGCTGCAGGGCCACGAAGAAGGCTGTTTCATCGGACCATCCCTGTTCGACCGTGTCACTCCCGATATGGAAAGCTACAAGGAAGAAATTTTCGGCCCCGTGCTGCAGATCGTCCGCGCCAAGAATTTCGAGGAAGCGCTCACGCTGCCCAGCCAGCATCAATATGGCAATGGCGTCGCGATCTTCACCCGCAACGGCCACGCCGCCCGTGAATTTGCCAGCCGCGTCAATGTCGGCATGGTCGGCATCAACGTGCCAATCCCGGTGCCGGTTGCCTATCACAGCTTCGGCGGCTGGAAGCGTTCGGCTTTTGGTGACACCAACCAGCACGGCATGGAAGGCGTGAAATTCTGGACCAAGGTCAAGACGATCACTCAGCGCTGGCCCGACGGCACCGCCGACGGCGGCAACAAGGATGCCTTTGTCATTCCGACCATGGGGTAAACGCCGGTAAGGCTTGGGAACGATAAAGTTCCAAATCAGGACAAGTCTCCCGAAATGCTGGAAATTCCGGCATTTCGGGCGGACATGGTGAACATGACTGTCCACGCAACATTGATACCGGTGTCGCATTGCTAGCGCTGTCACCAAAGCTGCTTTTGCCATCTTTTTTGCTGGCAATCATTTTGTTCGCCTTTTGGCGTCCGGAGAATGTCGCAAGTGAGACGGTGTACCCGCCGTCGGTGGTCACCGCCTCCGACAAACGCATAGCCTTCAGTTTCGACGACGCTCCGCGCGGCGCCGGCGCGTTTCTGGAGCCGGATACAAGGCCCGGGTTGCTGATCGAGGCGCTGAAAACCGCAGGCATCGAACAGGCTGTCTTTTTTATCAATCCGGGGCGGATTACCGCTTATGACGATGACGCTGCCGATATTGCGGCCTATGCCAGGGCCGGGCATGTCCTCGCCAATCACACCGCCAATCACAGCAAGCTTTCTTCCGAAACGGTCACGGCATTTCTTGCGGATGTTGATGCGGCGGAGACATGGCTGAAAGACAAGCCCAATTACCGTCCCTGGTTCCGCTTTCCGTTCCTCGACGAGGGAAGAAAAAACAAGGCGAAGCGCGATGCGGTGCGCGCCGGTCTCAAGCAACGCGGCTTGATGAACGGCTATGTCACGGTCGATGCATCGGACTGGTATCTCGAGGATATGGCGATTTCGGCGTCCAAGGCGGGAAAGATCATGGACTGGAATGCGCTGCGCGATCTTTTTGTCGAATCCTATGTGGAATCGGCTGAATTTTCCGACGATCTGGCGCGACGGACGCTGGGCAGGTCGCCGGTACAGATGATATTGCTGCACGAAACCGATCTTGCCGCGATGTTTGTTGATGATCTGGCCGCAGCGTTGAAAAAGCAGGGCTGGATCATTGTTTCTGCCGATGAGGCCTATCGCGATCCGATTGCCAATATGGAGCCGGATGTTGCATTCGCCGACGGGACCCGCACCCAGATGCTCGCGGCGGAACGCAATATCGGCAATCGCTGGTACAAGCGTAATGATCAAAAAGTAGCAAAAAAGCTATTTGCCGAGAGGGTCCTGCACGACTAGACCCCGGAGCATGAAAACGATCAATATCGTCCGCAGTCTAATTCTGGGTATCGCCCTGTTGGGCGGACCACCTGTGCTGGCCCAAACGCCCGAGCAGATCGCAGAGAAGGCGCTCGCCAGCAGCCCGGTGATCGACGGGCATAATGACGCACCGGAACAGATTGCCGAGCGGTTCGGGAGCGATTTTTCCCAATTTGACTTTCGCAACACGCTGCCGACCACCGGGGCCAATCCGAAACCAATGCACACCGATATTGCCCGACTCCGGCAGGGCAGGGTTGGCGGTCAATTTTGGTCGGTCTGGATCGACCCAGAATTGCCGGAATTTGAAGCGGTACAGCGGGTGATCGAGCAGATCGATATTGTCCACCGGCTGGTCGATACCTATCCCGATTATCTGCAACTGGCGCTGACCGCTGATGATGTAGAGGCGGCGCAAAGCAATGGCCGTATCGCCTCGCTGATCGGCATGGAGGGCGGCCATTCAATCGGCAATTCTCTCGCCGTGCTCAGGCAGACCTATGCGCTCGGTGCACGCTATATGACCCTGACCCACTGGAAGACGCTCGACTGGGCCGATAGCGCGACCGACGCGCCCAAAAGCGACGGTCTGTCCGAATTTGGCGTGTCGGTGGTGCAGGAAATGAACCGGCTCGGGATGATTGTTGATCTCAGCCATGTTTCCGAAGCCACCATGAATGATGCGCTGGATGTGACAAAAGCACCGGTGATATTCAGCCATAGCTCTGCCGATGGCGTGACCAGACATTCCCGCAACGTACCCGTTTCGGTTCTGAAACGGTTGTCGGCCAATGGCGGGGTGGTGATGGTCACCTTTGTGCCTTCTTACCTCAATGCGAAGAACCGGGACTGGGCCGCTGCGGCAAAGGCCGAAGAAGCCCGCGCCGCTGCCTTATATCCCGGAGATGAGTCCGCCCGCACGACCTATCTTGCCAATTGGCGTGATGCACATCCGATGCCGTCGGTAACCGTAAAAGATGTGGCCGACCATATTGATCATATTCGCGCCGTCGCTGGCATAGATCATATCGGCCTCGGCGGTGATTTTGACGGAATCCCCTTTACGCCCGACGACATGGCTGATGTTTCCACTTATCCTGCACTATTTGCCGAACTGGCAAGGCGCGGTTATAGCGCTGGCGACCTGGCAAAGATTGCCCGCCGCAATATATTGCGGGTAATGCGGGGAGCCGAATCAACCGCCGCAACCATGGCAAAAAGCAAGAAACCGATATGACCCAATTTTCCCTGACCGAAGATCAGCTCGCCATTCAGGAAATGGCGCAGAAATTCACCGCCGATGCGATTACGCCCTTTGCGGCGGAATGGGATGAAAATTATATCTTCCCGCGCGACACGATCAAACAGGCCGCAGACCTCGGCTTCGGCGGCATTTATGTGTCGGAAGAGTCGGGAGGCATTGGTCTCGGACGTCTCGAATCAGCGATCATCATGGAAGCGATGGCTTATGGCTGTCCCTCGACCAGCGCCTTTGTCTCGATCCACAATATGGCCAGCTGGATGATCGATACCTATGGTGCACAGGCGGTGAAGGACAAATATCTTCCCGATCTCGTGCCGATGGAAAAAATCGCCAGCTATTGCCTGACCGAAGCCGGGGCGGGGTCTGATGCGGCGTCGCTCAAGACCAAGGCGGTCCGCGATGGCGACGACTATATCGTCAACGGCTCGAAACAGTTTATCTCCGGCGGCGGCGAGAATGAAATCTATGTCACGATGACGCGCACCTCCGACGACGGGGCGAAAGGCGTGACCTGTCTGGTCATCGAGAAGGATATGGAAGGCGTCAGCTTTGGCGCAAACGAGAAGAAGCTCGGCTGGCATTCGCAGCCGACCGCCCAGGTCAATTTCGACAATGTCCGGATTCCGGCTGAAAACCGCGTCGGGGACGAGGGCGAAGGCTTTCGTATCGCGATGGCGGGGCTGGACGGTGGAAGGCTGAACATCGGCGCCTGCTCGCTCGGCGGTGCGCAGCGCTGTCTCGATGAAGCGGTCAATTATACCAAAGAGCGCAAGCAATTTGGCAAGGCGATCAGCGATTTCCAGAACACCCAGTTCATGCTCGCCGATATGGCAACCGATCTTGAAGCGTCTCGCGCGTTGCTGTATCTTGCGGCGGCGAAAGTGACCGAGGGCGCATCGGACAAGACAAAATTTGCCGCGATGGCAAAGCGGCTGGCAACCGACAATGGCAGCAAGATTGTCAACGATGCGCTGCAACTTTTTGGCGGCTATGGCTATTTGCAGGATTATCCGATCGAGCGCTTCTGGCGCGATTTGCGGGTGCATAGCATATTGGAAGGGACCAATCAGGTCATGCGGATGATCGTTTCGCGTGAACTGCTTCGCTAATAGGAAAAACATGACAGAAGATCTCATTATCAGAAAAACCGGGCGGGTTGGCCATATCAGCCTGAACCGGCCCAAAGTCATCCATTCGCTCAACCTTGACATGTGTCTCGGGATGACCGAGGCGCTGCTCGCATGGCGCGACGATGACGAAGTGGAAGCGGTGATCATCGACCATAGCGAGGGCAGGGGATTCTGCGCTGGCGGCGATATCGCCATGCTGCGCGAATCCGGGATGAAGGACGGCAAGGAAGGTCGCGCGTTCTTCTACAAGGAATATCAGCTCAACCATCTGCTGTTTGAATATCCCAAACCCGTGGTCGCGTTCATGGACGGGATCACCATGGGCGGTGGCGTTGGCATTTCGCAACCCGCCCAATATCGGGTGGCGACGGAACATACACGTTTTGCCATGCCGGAGACCGGGATCGGACTATTCCCCGATGTTGGCGGCGGTTGGTATCTCTCCCGACTCGAAGGAAGGCTCGGACAGTTTCTGGCGCTGACCGGCGCGCGTCTGGATGGCGCCGAGTGCAAGGAAGTGGGTATCGCGACCCATTATCTGCCGTCGGAAGCCCTGGAAGAGGCCAAACAACGGATCGCAGAAAAGCCCGACCGGATCGAGGGCATATTGGGCCAGCTTTCCGGCAATATTCCCGAAGCCCGGATCACCAAGAATCTTGACAAGATCGACAAGTTTTTTGCCTCCGACCGATTTGAGGACATCCTTGCCGCGCTGGAAGCCGATGAAAGTGACTGGGCGCTCAAGGAGCGTGATACGCTGGGCACGAAAAGCCCGCAGACCTGCAAGGTGGCGCTGCGCCAGCTCAAGGAGGGCGCAGCGATGGAAAGCTTCGCCGATGAAATGCGCAACGAATATCGCATCGGCTATCATGTGCTGGTGATGCACGATTTTCTCGAAGGCGTGCGGGCACTGATAATCGACAAGGACAATGATCCGAAATGGGATCCGGCGACGCCCGAAGAGGTGACCGACGAATGGATTGATGCGATTTTCGCGCCCCTGCCAGAAACAGAAGAATGGAAGCCCCTATGACTTACGAAACAATCCTCACCGAGAAAAAGGGTGCGGTTACCCTGATTACCCTCAACCGGCCAAAAGCGCTGAACGCGCTGAACAGCGAGGTGCTCGACGAACTGATCGAGGCTTTCGCCGCATTCCAGGCGGACGACACGCAAAATTGCGCTGTATTGACCGGTTCCGGCGACAAGGCTTTTGCCGCCGGTGCCGATATCAAGGAAATGTACGACAAGGCCGCAGCAGATTTTTATCTCGAGGATTTCTTCGCCAAATGGACCAGCCATATCGTCAAGGCGACCCGCAAACCGTGGATTGCTGCGGTCAACGGTTTCTCGCTCGGCGGCGGCTGTGAGCTCGCGATGATGGCGGACTATATCATCGCCAGCGACAGGGCAAAATTCGGCCAGCCGGAAATCAAGCTTGGCGTCGCACCCGGCATGGGCGGCTCGCAGCGCCTGACCCGCGCGATCGGCAAGGCGAAATCGATGGAAATGTGCCTGACCGGCCGGATGATGGATGCGGAAGAAGCCGAGCGCTCCGGTCTGGTCGCCCGCGTGGTGCCGCATGATGAACTGCTCGACGAAGCACTGAAATCTGCCGCTCTCGTTGCCTCGATGCCGCCGATGGCCGCTCAGGTGAACAAGGAAATGGTCAACGCGGCGTTCGAGAATAATCTTGAGCAGGGATTGGTGTTCGAACGCCGTCTGTTCCAGATATTGACCGCTACCGAAGACAAGAAAGAGGGCATGGCCGCGTTTATCGAGAAGCGCGAAGGCCAATGGAAGGGACGCTAGAACAAGCTGCTTCTACCCGACGAAGCTGCATGGCTTTGTTTCGCTGACAATCACTGGAGAGTAAAATGAAAATCGGATTTATCGGCCTCGGCAATATGGGCAGCGGCATGGCGGCCAATCTCGCAAAAGCGGGGCATGAGGTCTATGCTTTTGATCTCTCCGGCGAAGCTTTGGCAAAAGCCGGCGAGGCCGGCTGCCATCCGGTCAGCGACGCCGCGCAGGCGGTCCAGAACATGGAAGCGGTCGTCACCATGCTCCCGGCCGGCACCCATGTTCGCAAGGTCTATGAATATGAAATCATCATCAACGCCAACCCCGGCACATTGGTGATCGACTGTTCGACCATCGACGTGGACAGCGCCCGGGATGTCGCGACCATGGCGGATGCGAAGGGGCTTGTGCCGGTGGATGCGCCGGTATCGGGCGGCATTGCGGCGGCCAATGGCGGCACATTGACCTTCATGGTTGGTGGCAGCGACGAAGGCTTCCGGCGCGCAGAACCGATATTGTCCGACATGGGCAAGGCGGTGATCCACGCGGGCGGCAATGGCGCAGGGCAGGCAGCGAAAATCTGCAACAACATGCTGCTCGGCGCGTCGATGATCGCGACCTGCGAGACGTTCAAGATGGCCGAGAAACTCGGGCTCGACCTGCAGACATTCTACGATATTTCGTCCAAGGCATCCGGCCAGAGCTGGTCGATGACCAGCTATTGCCCGGTTCCCGGCGTCGGCCCGCAAAGTCCGGCGGATAATGGCTATGAAGGCGGTTTCGCCGCTGCCCTGATGCTCAAGGATCTGCGTCTTGCGATGGAAGCCGCGCAGAGCGCCGGAGCAGAAGTACCCATGGGCGCAGAAGCGGCGAAGCTCTACGAGCAATATGCCGAAGCGCAAGGGCAGGGCGGCTCGGATTTCTCCGGTATCATCAACATGCTGGCCAAAGGCTGAGCTTTCATGCCACCGCTGTGGATTGTAATGTGCGGTCTGTCAGGGACGGTTGCCGTGATCGCCGAGATCGGCAACCGGCGGCGCAACAATCGCCGTGACATTGAAGATGTCGGCTTCATGCCCTGGCCAACAATCACCGCACTGGCATTGTTGACCTTTGGTATATCCTTGGCCTTCGGGCTGGGCTTTATTTCAACCGAATAGCGGGAAGATTACAGGCAGGCTTCCAGCAATGGCTGGTTAAAGCCATATTGCCGTGCCTTGTCGAGCGTGTAGGGACGCAGGCCAGCGGATTGATATTCACCGATGATCTTGCCGTCGGCATCCTCGTCAATATATTGATATTTGAACAGTTCCTGGGTCACGATCACGTCGCCTTCCATCCCGATCACCTCGGTGATGTTGGTCGTCCGACGCGAACCGTCACGCAGACGTTTCACCTGAACGATCAGATCGACGGATTCCGCGATCTGCCGGGAAATGGCCTCCTTCGGGATCTTGATGTCGCCCATCAGGATCATATTCTCCATACGGCCGAGACATTCGCGCGGGCTGTTGGCGTGAAGCGTACACATGGAGCCGTCATGGCCGGTGTTCATGGCGGCGAGAAGGTCGAAACATTCCGCGCCACGAATTTCGCCGAGGATGATCCGGTCAGGACGCATACGCAGGGCGTTCTTGACGAGATCGCCGATGGTAATCGCGCCCTGGCCCTCAAGGTTGGGCGGGCGGGTTTCAAGCGGTAGCCAATGCGGTTGTTGCAGGCGAAGTTCGGCGGCATCCTCGATCGTCAGCACGCGTTCACCAGGATCGATCATCTTCGACATCGCGTTGAGCATGGTCGTTTTACCGGAACCGGTACCACCGGAGATCACGACGTTGAAGCGGCAGGCACCGGCAATCTTGAGCACAGTGCACATTTCTTCGGACATCGACCCGAAGCCCTTCATCATGTCGAGAGTGATCGGCTTTTCGGAAAATTTACGAATCGAGATCGCTGTGCCTTTCAGGCTCAGCGGCGGCACGATCACGTTGACACGCGAACCGTCTTTCAAGCGGGCATCGGCAAGCGGTGTCGTCTGGTCGACGCGGCGGCCGACCTGGTTCACGATTCTTTGGGCAATCTGGAACAGATGCTCCTCATCGCGGAACTGGATCGGCGCGATTTCAAGCTTACCCTTGATTTCGATATAGGTCTGTTCGGGACCGTTGACCATGATATCCGAAATGTCCGGATTTTGCAGAAGCTCCTCAAGCGGGCCGAAACCAAGCAACTCGTCGACCAGCACTTTTTCCAGTGCGAATTGTTCGCGCCGGTTGAGCGTCAGCTTCAACTCGGTCAGCACTTCCATGATGATCGGACGGAATTCTTCGGTCAGTTCTTCCTTGTTCAGGGTCGCGGCCGCTTCCGGGTCGACGCGTTCGAGCAGGCGAGGGAGCACCTGTTCCTTGATTTTGTGGACAGAGGCTCCGAAGCCTTCTTCCTTGTCGCCACCTTCGGCCATGGGCTGCGAGCGTTCGGAAAGCCGCGCCATCGCATCATTCTGCTCGGGAGCAGCGGGGGCCGGTGCCGGTGCGCCTTCGCCTGGCAGCGGAATCGATTCTATCGGAGGAAACTGATTGCCGCCGATATTGTCTTCGGGAAAATCTGATTTGGCAGTTTTCTTGCCGCCACCGTTCATCGGCTTGGCGACACCAAAGGATGGCTTGCCGCCGCCCAGTCCATTTTTCTTGCCAAATGCGCTCATGCTGTTCTGTCCGATTTAACTAATATCACAAGATACATGCCCCCTTTCCGCGAAATTGGTTAATAAACCGCAAAATTTGTTCAGTTGCATGGGGATGATTGAGAATATCATTATCGCGGCTTGCGTCATGATGCGCAGCCACTAAGCCAAAAATATGGATGAAAGACAAAGTTTTGAGCACTGATCCTTCCCTCGAACGGAAGGCTGCCGCCGGGGGTATAACGCTGGCTCTGGTGGCATTTGCCGGTTTCCCGCTGGGCGATGCGATTATCAAGTCCATGGCGGGCGAATGGCCTGCTCCGGCGGTAGCGGCCTTGCGGTTTTCGATCGGTGCGCTGGCTCTGGCCATTATTCTGTTTTTGCGCGAAGGGCGTCACGGCTTTCAGGTTACCCGTCCCGGGCCACACATGGCGCGCGGATTTGCCCTTTTTGTCGGAACAATCACCTTTTTCTCCGCGATTTACATCATGCCGCTGGCCGATGCGGTTGCAATATCGTTCGTCAACCCGATCCTGACAGCCCTGTTTTCCGGTTGGTTTTTAAAAGAAAAAATGCCGCCCCGGACCTGGGTGGCAACTCTCATCGCCTTTGCCGGTGTGCTGATCATGCTGCGTCCCAATGTTGCAGCCTTTGGCTGGGTCGCGATTTTGCCGCTGATATCCGCCTTTGCGATGTCGTCCATGCTGATCCTCAACCGCATGGTATCGAGCCAGCGGTCGATTTTTGCGGCGCAATTTTATATCGCTTTCTGGGCGGCGATATTTCTCTCCATCGCCGCGGTAATCGGGCATTTTCTTGTCCCCGTCATGGCCATTCCCGGGGCTCCGGACTGGGGCATTATCCTGCGCTGCATGCTGGTGGCACTGACCGCCTCCGGCTGTCATTTCCTGCTCTTCATGGCGACAATGCGTACGACGGCGGCGGCCATTGCGCCAATCGTCTATATCCAGTTGCTGATCGCGACGGCGATCAGTGTCTTTATCTTTGGCGACCCGATAGACGGTACCGCGATGATGGGTGGATTATTGATTATTTTCAGCGGGTTGTTGCTCTGGAGAAGCTCGCGTCGGGCAACAACAGTGCTGGAAGCCTAGACCGTCGGACGAATGGGAACGCCTCGGGCTTCATGAACTTTTATTTTTCGGTTCGGGCTGCGTTTCGCCATAGCGAAAATAGTCGATAATGGCATCCGCCGCGTATTTGGCTCCATTTTGAATGTCATCGCCCAATGCATCGCTGGTCAATTTTTTCTGAATCTCGATATATTGCGGGTGAAGTTCCCGCGCGCGTGCGACGGCTGCCAATATCTCATCGGGATCTTCAATAACCTCGCCCATTTGCCAGAACAGGTAATTGGGGTTGTCCCGCCATTCTATCTTGTTGAAATTGAGGAATACGCATGGTCTGGGCCGAGCCGTGAACTCGTAAACCTGACTGCTGACATCCCCGATATAAATATCCGCCGCGACCGTGTAGCTGTTGTTAAGCAGGCGATCCGAGCAGGTGTCGATGAGGATGGATTTGGTGCTGCGGTTTTCCCACCTCTGTCTCGCTTGTTCCGACCGTCTGCGGAACATCTTTATATGGGGGGCCACGATCAGGTTGAATTGATCCTGCCCGGAAAACTGGTCGAGCATCGGCTCGATTGCCTGGCGCCAGGAGGATTGCTTCCGGTCCTTATGTGGATTGTAGATGACGACCGGTCTATCATTTTCAAACAAGGCTTGCTTTCCCTCGCGCAGCCTTTCCGTGACATCGGTTTTCAGATATCCGGTTGTTACGATCGCGTTGGGCCGGCCAAGTCCCTGTTCCAGATATCGTTCCGCGGTCTTGGACCCGTGGGGCAGGAGCAGGTCGAACTCTGCGATACGGGGATGCCAGGCGACATCCCTGTCACCAGCGCCATGACTCTTGAACACGAAAACAGGGCGACCAGATTTGCGCCTCTTGGCAAGCCAGGCGACCGTATTTTCGACCGAAACGATAATATCATAGGATAGGAGTTCGTCCATATTCGCGCGCATGACCTGATTTTTTGCCATACCCAGGATGCGGACCGACTGGATTATCCACCCCAGAAAACCACGTTTCAGGCGCTTTACAGGCACGGGCTGGACGCCATTCGCATCGGCTATCCGCTGCAAATGGCCCGGCACGGTCGGATCATTATAATAGGCGACCACGTCGCACCCGTCCCGTTTGGCGAGTTCCAGAGCTATGGTGTAGCCGTGATAAGTTTGATACGCTTCTGCAATGAACAGGAAAGCAATTTTCATAAAAATGGGTCCAATATTCCCGACGGGTTTCGGCGGACATGATTTTCTGTTGGTCGGATTGCAGGTGTGCTGTTGAATAACAAGTTGATTATCGGGGTTCGGTCCTTTTTTGAGACCAATAGCTCACTTGCTCGCGTAATTAAAAACCTTGGCTGGCTGCTGGCTGGAAAGGGTTTTGGCGCGGTTCTGAGCCTATTCTATCTGGCATTGGTCACCAGGCTGCTCGGCCCCGCGGGATTTGGGTCTTTCACACTGATTCTGGTGACGGCGCAAGTGGCTTCGGCATTTGTCTCCTTCGAAAGCTGGCAACTGGTAATCCGCTTCGGAAGTCAGTTGCAGGCGAGAAAGGCAAATGACGAGATTCACCGGCTCGCCGCATTCTGTCTGTTGCTCGACATCAGCTCGGCTTTGCTCGGTATATTGCTGGTTACGGGCTTGATCGTGATTTTTGCCCAGCAGTTCGGCTGGCAGGATGAAATGATAGGCATGGCGATCCTGTTTGCGGTCATCAGCCTGCTCAGTGTGCGGTCCTCGGCGATCGGGATATTACGCCTGTTCGACCGTTTCCGTGATGGCGCATTGGCCGCTGCGATGACGCCGCTGGCCCGGTTTGCCGGTGCCTTGCTGGCATGGACCTTCTCGCCCGATATCAGGGGCTTCCTGATCGCCTGGGCTGCCGCAGAAGTGATCACCTGTATCGCTTATTGGGTAACGGTCCGCCTCGTCACCCCCGTTCGCTTTGCCGGCCTTCGCTTGTCCGAGATACTGGCGGCACCAAAAGGCTTTTCACAATTTTTCAGCTTTCTGTGGATCACCAATCTCGGCACGACGGTAAGGGCGATCGCGCAACAGGTACCATTGCTGGTGGTTGGCTTCTTTGTGGGGCCTGCCGCCGCCGGTCTGTTTCGACTGGCCTATCAGTTGAAGGATGCGGTTGCGCGCCTTGCCGATATGCTCGGTCGGGCGGTCTATGCCGAACTGAGCGCGGTGGATTCGCACGAGGGCGGCGAAGCCCGCAAGACGCTGTTCGCGCAGACCAGCCGCATATCCGCCATCGGCTCCATATTATTGGTGATAATCGCGGTTTTTCTCGGAAAGCCGGCGTTGCAGCTGATTGGGGGGGATGCGTTCCTGCCGGCCTATCCGATATTGCTGGTTCTGTCTCTGGCTGCCGGGATCGAGCTTTGGGGCGTCAATTTTGAACCCAATTTGATGGCGGCTGGTCGGCCAAAGGCAATTCTCTGGATCCGTACGGCCGCCGTCTCGGTCTTGCTGGCCCTGATGGCAATCCTGATACCGGGGCAGGGCGGTCTCGGCGCAGCGTATGCCATATTGGCCTATAGCCTTCTGGCGAACATGGCGTTGTGGATTTTTACGCGCTATTCAGACGGATAGCGGGCGATCAAGGATCAGATCAGGAAGTGGCCTCGGCCAGAACCGTCAGGCCCTTTTCGTCGACCTGGGCAAAGCCGCCCTGAACCGAAATCGTTTCCGGTGCTCCGCCTTCGGTGGCGTAGATGACCAGATCGGCATCGCGGATCGTCGACATCACCGGCGCGTGATTGGCGAGTACGCCAAAATCACCCTCGGTACCGGGCACCACAACCATGAATACATCATCCGACCGGACGAGCTTTTCAGGGGTTACGAGTTCGAAATGTAGATCTGCCATTTTCTTATCCTTTATCCCTCTCCCCCGAGGGAGAGGGTTGCGACGACCTGACAGCATGCTGCCCGGTCATAGCTGGGTGAGGGCGTTCTGCCATCTGATGCAAGGAAGCACCCTCATCCAACTTCGGCTAGCTGGCAATCCAGCAAGCCTCCGTAACCTTCTCCCTCGAGGGAGAAGGATTCAATCTATCAGGCCGCTTCTGCCGCCATTTTCTTGCCTTTTTCAATCGCTTCTTCGATGCCGCCGACCATGTAGAAGGCGTTTTCGGGAAGGTGATCATATTCGCCGTCGACAACCGCCTTGAACGACTTGATCGTGTCTTCCAGATCAACGAACTTGCCGGGAATGCCGGTGAAGACTTCGGCAACGTGGAACGGCTGCGACAGGAACTTCTGGATCTTACGGGCACGTTGAACGATCAGCTTATCTTCTTCAGAAAGCTCGTCCATGCCGAGAATGGCGATGATGTCCTGCAAAGACTTATATTTCTGCAATGTTTCCTGAACAGCACGGGCGGTATCATAATGTTCCTGACCGACAACGCGGGGTTCAAGAACCCGCGAAGATGAATCGAGCGGATCCACAGCAGGGTAGATGCCCAGCTCCGAAATCGCACGGTTCAAAACGGTGGTTGCGTCCAAGTGGGCAAAAGATGTTGCCGGTGCAGGGTCGGTCAAGTCATCGGCCGGAACATAAATGGCCTGAACCGATGTAATCGAGCCCTTGTTGGTCGAGGTAATGCGTTCCTGCAACTGACCCATGTCGGTCGACAGGGTAGGCTGATAGCCCACAGCCGAAGGAATACGGCCAAGAAGTGCGGACACTTCCGAACCAGCCTGGGTGAAACGGAAGATGTTGTCGATGAAGAACAACACGTCCTGGCCTTCGACGTCGCGGAAATATTCCGCCTGGGTCAGTCCGGAAAGAGCGACACGTGCACGGGCTCCTGGAGGCTCGTTCATCTGGCCGAAGACCAGCGCCACTTTGGAACCTTCCGACTTCGGATTGCCATCGGCATCCTTGGCGATAACACCAGCGTCGAGAAATTCGTGATAGAGATCGTTTCCTTCGCGGGTCCGCTCACCAACACCGGCGAACACGGACGTACCGCCGTGGCCCTTTGCGATATTGTTGATCAGTTCCTGGATAAGAACGGTCTTGCCCACGCCGGCGCCGCCGAACAGGCCGATCTTGCCGCCCTTTGCATAAGGTGCGAGCAGATCGACAACCTTGATGCCGGTAACCAGAATTTCATTCTCGGTCGACTGGTCCACAAAAGCAGGGGCTTCCGCGTGAATAGGGGCGGTGGTCTTGTTGCCGATCGGGCCGCGTTCGTCGATGGGCTCACCGATCACGTTCATGATCCGGCCAAGCGTTTCAGGGCCAACGGGCATCTGGATCTGCGCACCGGTGTCGGTGACTTCCTGACCGCGGGTCAGACCCTCGGTGGCGTCCATGGCAATCGTACGAACCGTGTTCTCGCCGAGATGCTGTGCAACTTCAAGCACCAGCCGGTTGCCGTTATTGTCGGTTTCCAGAGCCGACAGAATTGCCGGGATTTCCGAATCAAAGGTTACGTCGACGACAGCGCCGATGACCTGTGAAATGCGGCCTACATTCTTGGTTTTTGCCATTTTTCCGTTTCCTTGCGTACGTGCTTTAGAGCGCTTCAGCGCCAGCGATAATTTCAATCAATTCGGTGGTAATCGCGGCCTGACGGCTGCGGTTGTAAACAATTGTGAGGTTGTCGATCAGATCGCCGGCATTGCGGGTTGCATTGTCCATGGCTGTCATCGATGCCCCTTGCTCCGACGCGTTATTTTCAAGCAATGCGCCGAAAATCTGTGTGGTCAGGTTGCGCGGGAGCAGTTCGGCGAGAATTTCTTCCTTGTCCGGTTCATATTCCACTGCGCCTTCCGATTCGGCGATGGCCCCATCCTGAAGGGGAACCGGAATGATCTGCTGAACCGTGGGTTCCTGCACCAGTGCCGATTTGAACTTGCCATAGAAGAGATGGGCAACGTCATATTTGCCGTCTTCGATCAGCGCGGTCAGGTCTGCAGCAATTGCCTTGGCTTCTTCAAATCCTGGCGCTTTGACAGTCGATGTGTCGAAATGCTTCAAAATCTGGCCGGGGTAAAAGCGCTTGATGATCGGAATGCCCTTGCGGCCGACCATGTAGAACAGGACCTTGTGCCCTTCACCGAGCAGCTTTTCGGCCTTGAGCCGCGCTTCCTTGACGATATTGGCATTGAACGCACCGCAAAGGCCGCGATCCGATGTCGCGACGACCAGCAAATGGGTTTCGAGCTTGCCGGTGCCGGCCAGCAGCTTCGATGAATTTTCGTCAATCGAAACCTTGGAGGCAAGGCTCGTCATCACCTTTTCCATCTGGCTGGCGTAGGGACGTGCGGCCTCGGCTGCCATTTGCGCACGGCGCAACTTGGCTGCGGCCACCATTTTCTTGGCCTTGGTGATCTTCTGGGTCGACTTAACCGACGCGATCCGATCTTTCAGTTCTTTCAAACTAGCCATATTGGCTCCTTAATTCGTCTTGCTGAACCGGTTTCAGCATCTAGTCACCCGCAATCCTGAAAGCGTTCAGGATGACGAGAGATTAGCTAAACGTCTTGCCAAAGGCAGCCAGTGCAGCTTCCAGAGCGGCCTTGGTATCATCTGCCAAGTCACCGCTTTCGCGGATCGTTTTCAAAATATCGGCATGTTCGCTACGCAGGTGAGCGAGCATCGCTTCTTCGTAGCGGACAACATCGTCAACCGCGACAGGATCGAGATGCCCGTTGGTGCCGGCGTAGATCGAAGCGGTCTGCTCTTCAAACGGCAGCGGCGAGAATTGTGCCTGTTTCAGCAACTGGGTCAAACGCTCACCACGTGCGAGCAATTTCTGCGTCGATGCGTCAAGGTCCGAACCGAACTGCGCAAAAGCGGCCATTTCACGATATTGCGCGAGATCGAGCTTGATCGAGCCGGAAACCTTTTTCATCGCCTTCGTCTGTGCCGCGGAACCCACACGGGAAACCGACAGACCCACGTTAATCGCAGGACGGATACCCTGGTTGAACAGGTCGGTTTCGAGGAAGATCTGGCCGTCGGTGATCGAAATCACGTTGGTCGGGATATAGGCCGAAACGTCACCAGCCTGGGTTTCGATGATCGGCAATGCGGTCAAGGAACCCGAGCCATTGGCTTCGTTCATCTTCGCGGCACGTTCAAGCAAACGACTGTGGAGATAGAAAACGTCACCAGGATAAGCTTCACGTCCAGGAGGACGACGCAGCAGCAGGGACATCTGGCGGTAAGCCACGGCCTGCTTGGAGAGATCGTCATATACGATACAGGCGTGCATGCCGTTATCGCGGAAATATTCGCCCATCGTCACACCGGTATAAGGTGCGAGATATTGCAGCGGTGCAGGCTCGGAAGCGGTTGCCGCAACCACGATCGAATATTCCATCGCGCCATTTTCTTCGAGGCTCTTCACAATCTGTGCAACCGTCGAGCGCTTCTGGCCGACAGCGACGTAGATGCAGTAAAGCTTTTTGCCCTCATCATCACCGGCATTGACTGTTTTCTGGTTGATGAATGTATCGATGGCGACAGCGGTCTTGCCGGTCTGACGGTCACCGATGATCAATTCGCGCTGGCCACGGCCAACAGGAACGAGAGCGTCGAGCGCTTTCAGGCCGGTCTGTACGGGTTCGTGAACCGATTTACGCGGGATAATGCCCGGTGCCTTGACTTCCACCCGGCTACGTTTCTTGGTTTTGATCGGGCCCTTGCCGTCGATCGGGTTGCCGAGACCGTCAACCACGCGGCCGAGCAGTTCCTTGCCGATTGGAACGTCCACAATCGTGCCGGTCCGCTTGACGACATCGCCTTCCTTGATTTCAGCGTCAGAGCCGAAGATCACGACGCCGACATTGTCCGCTTCGAGGTTCAGCGCCATGCCCTGAATGCCGTTGGAAAATTCAACCATCTCACCGGCCTGAACCTGATCGAGACCGTGAATACGGGCGATGCCGTCACCAACTGCGAGCACGGTTCCGACTTCGGAAACCTGGGCTTCATTGCCAAAATTGGCGATCTGGTCCTTGATGACCTTTGAAATTTCTGCGGCGCGAATATCCATGTGTATCTTCCTTTAGCCCTTCATGGCTTGCGATAGGGTGTTCAAACGGGTTTTAATTGAGCTGTCGATCATCTGGCTGCCGATTTTTACGACCAGCCCGCCCAATATGGACGAATCAACGGCGGTGGAAACGCTAACATCGCTTCCCACACGTTTCTTGAGTTGCGCCTTGAGCGCCTTAATCTGCTTGTCATCGAGAGGATGAGCTGACGTCACTTCGGCAGTGATCTCGCCACGATGGTCTGAAGCCAGAGTGGAGAATGCCCGAATGACAGCCGGTATCTGGTCAAGACGACGGTTGGCCGCGAGCACACCGAGCATATTGGTCGACAATTTGTCGAGGCCAAGTGCCTTGGCGATGGCCGCGATTGCCTTGCCAGCATCTTCTCGGGACAGGACAGGGCTGCTGATCAGCGCCTTCAGGTCATCCGATTCAGCCAATGCCGCATTCAATGTCGTGAGGCTGGCCTGCACTTCATCGATGCTCTTCTTTTCTTCTGCAAGCGCGAACAAAGCTGTGGCGTAACGCCCCGCTAAACTCGCTCTGATGCCGCTGGAATGATCCACGCGTTTGCTTCTCCCTGACCCAAATATGGTCTGAAAACCGTTTATGAAATGGTCCGCTTTATGACCGGAAATCCGGCGATTCCGCCCACGGATGCGCGGCGTCTAGCAACCATTTTGCTGCGATGCAAGACGGCTTTGGGAATCATTTGCATAGTAAGTGAAAGCAGCGGTTTTTTGCCGCTCTCAATTATCCGTCAGATATTATTTTGCTTTGAACGCAAGATACGGGACGCCGCGCTTGCCAGCGCCATCTAGATGGATTTCATCAACCAGCGATGGAGAATCCCGATGACCTATCAAATCACCGGACTGAACCCGGATATTGCCACAGCCCTTGATAATGCAAGCGATGCGGAGCTTTCCTCGCTCGGCGCGGTTCGAATGATTGCGACATCCAGACCCGGTTTTCCCTGCCGGATATCTCTGGAAGATGCAGACGTCGGGGAAGAGGTGATATTATTTCATCACATATCGCATGATGTCGATACCCCCTACCGGAATTGCTACGCGATCTTTGTTCGGACAGGATTATCGGCGGCGGCGCAATATATTGATGCCGTTCCTCCGGTTTTCGACGGCCGCAATCTGGCAATGCGGGCGTTTGGTGAGGATGCCATGCTGAAAACAGCGAGTCTGGCTTCGCCCGGAGAGGCGGACAGGGTGATTCGCCAGCTGTTTGAACTGGATGAGGTTGCCTATATAGATGTGCATAACGCAGCCTATGGATGTTTTGCTGCGCGGGTAAAGAGGTTCGAATCATGAACGGCGGCCAGATTGACAGCGATAAAGCCTGGAACGCCGTGCAGGCCCGCGACCGGTCCTTTGACGGGGCGTTCGTCACCGGCGTTCTGAGCACCGGCATTTATTGCCGCCCTTCTTGCGCTGCCCGCCATCCCAAACGCGAAAATGTCCGATTCTTCGCCAGCGCGAAACAGGCGGAAGCAGCAGGATTGCGCGCCTGCCTGCGTTGCCGCCCGAATGACGTGGCGCGTGATGAAGCGGCGGTCAAGGCGGTGATCGATGCGATTCGGACGGCCGAGAGCGCACCGAAGCTCGACGAACTGGCGGATCTGACCGGCTATTCCCCCACCCATCTCCAGCGGATTTTCAAACGGCAAACCGGATTGTCACCGGCAGTCTATGCGCGGGCCTTGCGATCCGAACGGGTCAAGGATGCCCTGGCGGGCGGGGCATCGGTAACCGAAGCCATTTACGATGCTGGCTATGGTTCGGCCTCCCGCTTTTACGAGGAACAGAAAATGGGCCGGAAGATGGGTATGAAGCCAAGCGCGTGGAAGAACGGCGGGGCAGGGGTGACCGTGCACTGGGCCTGTATCGAGACTTCGCTGGGACCGATGATGGTTGCGGCAACCGACAAGGGTGTCTGCTGTCTGTCCTTCAACGAAAGCGAGCAGGATTTGCGCCGCCGTTTTCCGAATGCGGATTTGAAGCCGGGAGGCGATGCCTTTGCATCGCTGTTCGCGGAAGTGGCGGCACAGGTGGAGACGCCGGGCCGTCCCCACAATATTCCGCTCGACGTGCAGGGCACCGCCTTTCAGGAAGCGGTCTGGCGAGAATTGCGCAAAATCCCCGAAGGCGAAACCCGCAGCTATGCCGATATCGCTGCCGCGATAGGCAAGCCCAGGGCCGTCCGTGCGGTCGGCAGTGCCAATGGTGCCAATAATGTCGCCGTCCTGATTCCCTGCCACCGGGTGGTGCGCAGCGACGGAACGATGGGGGGCTATGCTTATGGTCTCGAGATCAAGGAACAGTTGCTGCAAAAAGAGTCTCGCGAAGACCGCCCGGTCTAGGCTTAACGATATTCCGGATTGGGATGGTTATATCGCGTACCGTCATCCCAGGCTTCCCGCGAATTGCCATAGCCGGGGATGCCGCCCGCCTGATTGAGCATATGCGCCATGTGCATCAGGTTCCAGGCCAGAAAAGTCGCGTTGCGCTGGGTGAAATCGCTGTCAAATCCGACCCGGCCGCCATCGTCTTTCTCGTCCCCGTAGGAAGGGCCGGGGCCAATAGGTCCGATCCACCCGGCGTCGGCCTGCGGGGGTATGGTATAGCCGATATGTCCGAGCGAGTAGAGCGTGCTCATGGCACAATGTTTGACGCCATCTTCGTTGCCGGTGACCACCACGCCGCCGGTTTTTCCATAGAAAATATACTGCCCCTTGTCATTGGTCTCACCGGAATGGGCGTAGAGTCGTTCGATAATCTTGCGGCATTCCGACGAGACGTCACCAAGCCAGATCGGGGTGCCGATGACAAGGATATCGCTGGCCATTACCGCTTCGGAAATGGCGGGCCAGGAGTCGTGGTCGAAACCATGTTTGGTCATGTCGGGATAGATGCCGGGGGCGATGTCATGATCGACGCTTCGAAAGCATTGCACGGACGTACCGGCGTCTTCCATGATGGCGCGCACCATATCCATCAGGCATTCGGTGTGGCTGAACGCGGGGGAGGGGGTGAGCGTGCAGTTGATAAATACCGCCTTCAGGCCGGAATAGTCGGGCTGTTTCGGGACTGCCGTTTCGTCGGTCATCTGATTTCCTTCGATTGCCTATACCCCAACCAACATGGTTTTTCGCAATTGGTTCCCCTGTCGGTGCCCGGCTATTGGCAATGGACGTCGTTCAGCTCTCCACTTTTGTGCACTCGTAAACCAGACTCTCGTTGGCCTGAGAGGGCAGCTCCGCCCTGATCGCCTTCACCATATCCTCGATATCGGCCAGTGCCTTGACATCGGTGGTACAGGCCTTGTTGCCATATTTTGCGCGGATTTCCCTTGCCTTGGTCATCGCGTCCAGTCCCATCAGGTAGCGCTCTTCGGTAAACTCGCTGCGATCCGGCTGGAAGCTGCTGATGGTGACCGTCTGCTCCTGATTGGGGACAAATACCCGCGACCATTTCGCGCCGTCGCGGCCATATTGGGTGCGCCCGTTGACGCAGCCGCCTTCAGCCCATTCGAGTGGCAGTTCATTCTCCTGGGACACGGTGATCCGGCTGCGTTGCGGGTTGATCGTGCATTGATATTTGCCGGATGTGGCGATGTTGGCCGGTTGCGGCACGCTTTTGTCTTCACTCTTTTGCAACGCTGCGGCGACCCGATCGTCGATTTCGGTGAAATCCGGTCGTGACAGAAAGACGATCACTGCGCCAAGCACCAATATGGCCGCGCCGCCCGCTGCCCCGATTGCCGGGTTGCGCTTGCCCTGTACCATCAGAATAGCGGCGCCACCGGCTGCGAGCAGGGACAGCACCAGCATCAGCGCGGCTATTGCCATGCGGTTTTCGCGCTCGGCGATGATGTCCTGCGATATGCTGGTGCGCAATTTGGCTTCCGCCTGTTGACGCTTTTCGGCTTCTGCCTCCTTCGCCGCTTCGACCGCGGCACGGGCAGCGGCTTCGCGCTGCTGTTCCCCGAGGCTGATCTCCGCCGCAGAACGGCATGGCGTGGCGGTTGCGCTCACCTTTACGCCCGCTTTGCGCAAGAAACTCAGTATTTCGCGCGCCGATACGGCAAAGCCGAATTCGGCATCATTGCCGTCGCTGATCGAGCCAAAGCTGTTCGCGCCCAATACCCGGCCGCAATTGTCGATCAGCGGTCCGCCGCTATTGCCCGAGGCAATCGGTGCGGTGTGGAGAATCGTATCGAATTGCTTGGTCGAGCGACCACCGGAAACCGTGCCGGTGGTCTTGACCGGCGACATCGGATTGATCAGATCATCGAGATCGAGCCCCTGGGCCCGGTCGACAGAGCCGGGATAGCCGATTGCCACCACGTCGGCGCCATCAGCAACCGGACCACCAAAAATTGCCATTGGTGGCAACCGCCCGCCATCGAGCACCTGAATCAGAGCAAGGTCATTGCCGGGCGAATAAGCGATGATCTTTCCGCCATAGCTGGTGCCACCCTGCGAGGGGATGATGCCGATAACGACCGAAGCTTCCTGCCGCGCGATCTCGACGACATGGGCATTGGTCACGATCTTGTCCGGCGCAACCGCAAAACCGCTGCCGTGGCCGACAAAGGCAACCTTGTCGCCATCCTTGGCGGCAAGAACGACGCGCACAACCGAACGGCTGGCGGCGCTGATATCCGCAGGATCGGCCTGGGCAGGGCCGGTGAGCAGGCTTGCGGTGGTGATTGCGACGAGCAGGAATAGCTTTTTGATCATGGATCGGCTCATGCTTTAATTCGGAAGGATTTTCAAAGGAAGTTTGCACTTCCCTTTAGCCCCTCCTGTTCAAGCTAGGGCTGGGGATGGTTGCGAGCGCATGCGAGCCAGCGCGCCGGCAAGGCAAAAACCGGTGTCGAGCCGGTTGGTGTTTCTGCCCTGCTTCTCCCTGGCTGTCCCGGAAATCAGACAAAACTATAGGGATCGATATCCACCCCGACCCGAACGGCGCGCGGCCATTCCAGCTGTTCCAGCCAGTCGCGCATGATGTGCTGCAGGTCTACCGACCGCAAGGCATGAACCAGCAAGCGGTGCCGGTGCCGACCGCGCAGCATCGCCAGCGGTGCGGGCGCGGGGCCGAAGACCGAGAAACCATCGAGCTTCGGTGCGGTCTGTCCGATCAGGCGCGCGGTCTCCATCGCCTCGCTATTGTCTTCCGACGAAACGATGATCGCCGCCCACCGTGCGAACGGCGGGGCCAGTGCCTGCCGCCGCGCTTCAATCTCGGCGGCGTAAAAACCTTCGCGGTCATTCTTGATCAGCGCCTGGATCACCGGCGCGTTCGGCATCCGGGTCTGGACATAGACATGGCCGGGCTTTTCCGCGCGACCGGCGCGTCCGGCGACCTGCGCGATCTGCTGGAAACTGCGTTCGGCGGCGCGCAGATCGCCGCCTTCGAGCCCGATATCGGCATCGACCACGCCGACCAAAGTCAGATTGGGGAAGTGATAGCCCTTGGTTACCAACTGGGTGCCGACGACAATGTCAATCGCGCCGGCTTCCATCTGGTTGACGAAATCGGCGGCGCGTTGCGGCGACCAGATCGTATCGGATGTGACGATCGCCGTGCGGGCCTGAGGGAACAGCATTTTGACCTCGTCGCAAATCCGCTCGACCCCGGGACCGCAGGCCACAAGACTGTCTTCGTCGCCGCATTCCGGGCATTTTTCCGGGATCGGCATGACATGGCCGCAATGGTGGCAGGCGAGGCGCCGGGTCAGGCGGTGCTCGACCATCCAGGCGGTGCAATTGGGGCAGTCGATCCGGTGGCCGCAGGTCCGGCAGAGGGTGAGCGGGGCAAAGCCGCGGCGGTTGAGAAACAGCAGCGACTGTTCGCCGCGCTCCAGATTTTCCTCCAGCGCATGGACCAGCGTCGGTGCCAGCCAGTTTCCGCGCGGTGGCACATCCTGCGTGAGGTCGAGCGCCTCGATGTCGGGCATCGTCGCCGCGCCAAACCGTGCAGGCAGTTCCAGCAGTTCATAATTGCCCTGTTCGACCTGATGCTGGCTCTCGATCGCCGGTGTGGCGGAAGCGAGAATGACCGGTATCTTCTCATGCAAGCCACGCATGATTGCTACATCGCGCGCATGATAGCGGACGCCGTCTTCCTGTTTGAAGCTGGTCTCGTGCGCCTCGTCGACGATGATCAGGCCGAGATTGGCATAAGGCAGGAACAGAGCAGAACGCGCGCCAACGATCACCTTGGCGTTGCCGTCGGCCAGCGCCCGCCAGTTCCTCTTGCGTTCCGACTGCTTCATGCCGCTGTGCCAGGCGAGCGGCTCGGCCCCGAAGCGCGCGTGGAAGCGGTTGAGAAACGGCTCGGTCAGCGCGATTTCCGGCAATAACACCAGCACCTGCCTGTCCTGACGCAAGGCTTCGGCAACCGCCTCGAAATAGACTTCGGTCTTGCCCGAACCGGTCACGCCGTCGAGCAGAAAGGGTTTGAACTGCGATGCGCGCACCGCTTCGATCAAAATATTGCTGACATTTTGCTGATCCGCGCTGAGATCGACCGTGTCAAAATCGGGCGAGGGGTTGGTGGTGGATGCGAACGGGGACACTTCTTCCCGATCGAACATGCCGAGCTTTTCCAGTCCCCGGATCACCGCGACAGATACTCCGGCCTTATTGGCGAGTTCGCTGATCGTACCTTGTACGCCGATCAGCTTTTCCAGTGCCTGTTCCCGCTGCGGCGTCATCCGGTTCGGCACCGTTCCGTTCAGACGATATTCGCTGATCGGGCGATTGTCGGCAAAGGCTGCTCCGCTGGAAAGCACCATGCGCAGCACCGAGGCCGGCGATGCGAAATAATAAGCGGCCGTCCACTCGATCAGCCGCCGCAGGGGCGCGCGCAGCGGCGGTACATCGCGGACTTCGAGCAGGGGGCGCAATTTTTTCGGGTCGATTTCCTCCACCGGAAAACTGTCGGCCTCCCAAACAACGCCGGGCATTTTGCGCGGGCCAAGCGGCGCCATTACGATCGAGCCCGGTTCCACCTGCATAGCCTCCGGGACCCGGTAATCGAGCGGGCCGAGGGCGGCGTTAAGCAGGAGTACACGAACGCGATTCATATTCATGCTATAGGCACGGAAACATCATTCGTCATTCTTGCTTTGACGAAAAGGGGAGAGACGGAATGATCTATCATCGCAGGGCACTACTGGGCTTCGGCGCCGCCGCCGGATTGCTTGCGCTTCCCGGCTGTTCGAGCCTGCCGGGCCTCAGTCTCACGGAAGCCGTCAAGCGGCTGCTGACCCTGTCATCCCAAAATGCCTTCGCCGAACTGATGCAGCCGAACGGTTTTTTCGACAGCCAGGTCGCGCGGATCGCGGTGCCGGATTCGCTCGGCGGATCCCGGGTGACCAGCGTCGCAACTGCCTTGCTGCGTTCCCAGTCCGTTCAGGCTCGCCTGCTCAAGCAGGTCAACCGGGCAGCAGAAAAAGGTGCCGAACTTGCCGCACCGATCGTGGCGGAAACCATCCGCAACATGAGCATTGCCGATGCGGCCGCGATCATCAACGGCGGACCGCGCGCGGCGACCAGTGTGCTGCAGCGGCAACTGGGCAACAGCTTGGTCGACCGGATGTTGCCGGGCGTCGGGGAGGGGCTGAAGCTGTTCGACAATGAAATTATCAATCTCGTGCTGTCGCAAGCAACCAATGTCGACCTTTCCAGCATCAGCCGCGACGTGGCAAATCAGGTCAACGAGGCCATTTATCGCTCGATCGGCGCGCAGGAAGAATCCATCCGCGCCAATCCGCGATCTACCAATGATCCCCTGCTGATCGCGGTACTGGGTGTCGGGAAGGCCTTTTAGCGGCTTTTTGTCCCGCAATTTTCCCCCAATCTATCCACAGCTTTCTGGCCGCAAAGGCCGGGTGACAGTTCCACGCCTCGCGGAAAGCGGATAGGTCATTGGCAACATTTGCCATTCCCTTATATTTGGAGTCAGCCCGATGAAATTTTTCGTAGATACCGCCGATACCGCGGAAATCGCTGACCTTGCTGCGACCGGCATGGTCGACGGGGTCACGACCAATCCTTCGCTGATCAAGAAATCGGGTCGCGATATCATGGAAGTGACCAAGGAAATCTGTGGCCTGACCGACGGACCGGTTTCCGCCGAAGTCATTGCGCTCGATTTCGAAACGATGATGAAAGAGGCGGAAGTGTTGCGCAAGATTGCCGACAATGTCTGCATCAAGGTGCCGTTGACCATCGACGGGCTGAAGACCTGCAAGGCGCTGACCAGCGAAGGGACGATGGTCAATGTCACCTTGTGTTTCTCGGCCAATCAGGCGCTGCTCGCGGCCAAGGCGGGCGCAAGCTTCATCTCGCCGTTCGTTGGTCGCCACGATGACAATGGCCTCGACGGCATGACGCTGATCGAGGATATCCGGCTGATCTACGACAATTATGCCTTTGATACGGAAATTCTGGTCGCCTCGATCCGCCATCCGATCCATGTGCTCGAATCCGCCCGCATCGGTGCCGATGTCGGCACCATGCCACCCAATGTCATTCGCGGCCTGTTCAAGCATGTGCTGACCGACAAGGGGCTCGAAGGCTTTCTCAAGGACTGGGAATCGACCGGCCAGAATATCGGCTGATCTGACAATCACTATCCAGAATTGATCGTTATCCAGAATTAAACCGTCATCCTGAACTTGTTTCAGGACCTCCAACGGCAATGCGCTAAATCAAGGGGTCCTGAAACAAGTTCGGGACGACGAGATTTCTATTTTTCCAGTCGGTAAGGAAGCGGTTCCGTCAAAAACCCTTTGGCGCCGGATCCACCACCGCAAAGCTGCCGCTGCGAATTTCCTGGACTTCCAGTGCCCGTTCCGAAATGCCGTCGGCCTTGAACCGGAAGACACCGTCGAGGCCGATGAAGCCGCCCTTGTCGGTCAGCTTGTTGATCGGAAAGGGCGATCCCACTTTCCAGTCGCGGGCGACCTTGACCGTCAGCAACACCGAATCATAGCCGAGGCTCGAGAGCCGGAACGGCGCCTTGCCGTAGCGGGCACGATATTTGTCGGCATATTGCTTGTACAGGCTGTCGGAAACGCTGGCGAACCAGGCACCGCGCATCGAGGGCGCGCCGGCCAGATTGCTGCTTGTGTTCCACAGGTCGGTGCCGAGGATTTTTGCCGTGCCGCTGGCATTTTTGCGAATATAGGGGGCCGCCTTGATCGCCATGTCGCCATTGTCGGCCAGCAGAACCGCTTCGAAATCACCATTTTGCGGAAGCTTCTTGGTCGCGGCCTCGATCGACTTGGAATCGCGGTTGAAGGTCTGGATCGACACCACTGTGCCGCCGACATCCTTCACGCTGCGCAGCAAGGTCGAGGATGCCCGCTGACCGTAGACGCCATTGGGCACCAGCGCCGCAAAGCGCGTCATGCCTTTCGATTTGGCATAGGCGACGACCCGGTTGATCGACTGGGACGGGATATGGCCGAGAATATAGACATTGTTGCCGGCAACGCCGCTGTCGTTCGAGAAGCTCAATATCGGAACGCCGGCCGGCCGGGCAATATTGGCGGTCGCGACGACATTGTCGCTGAGCAACGGACCGATGATCAGCTTGTTGCCATCGCGGATGGCGCTTTGCGCCGCCGCGGTCACGCCCTTGGCCGTGTCATAGCTGGTCATGCGGATATTCTCCGCCTTGGTATCGAGCAGCGCCATGGTGGTGGCATTGGCGAGCGACTGGCCGACGCCGGCGTTCTTGCCGGATAGCGGCACGAGCAGGGCAATGCGGTGATGTTTCTGGTCGTCGGGCAATCCGGTGGTCACCGATGGCTGTGTCGGGGTGGCGGTTGGCGCCGGTTCGGCACCGCGCGGAACCATGGTTTCGCAACCGGCCAGCAGGACGAATGCGGATACGCCCGCCCATTTCAAAAAGCCGCGCCTGCGGGTTTGATCTTGTCCTTGATATAGCTTGTCTGCCATGACCGTCATATGTCTGCTCCTGCCCAATCCGGTCTCTATATCGTCGCCACCCCAATCGGCAACCTTGGAGATTTGTCCCGCCGCGCCGAGGAAACCCTCGCCCGCGCCGATATCATCTTGGTCGAGGATACAAGAGTCACCGGTAAATTGTTGAATCATATCGGTAAAAAGTCAAAGATGATGGTCTATAATGACCATAAGTCGGCGGCTGATCGCGATGCTATTTTGGACGCGGTGCGATGTAAAATTGTCGCACTGGTGAGCGATGCAGGAACGCCTTTGATCTCCGACCCCGGTTACAAGCTGGTCCGCGATGCGCAGGCGGCGGGGCTGTATGTCACGACGATTCCCGGCCCGAGCGCCGCGATTGCCGCGCTGACCCTGTCGGGCCTGCCCAGCGACCGGTTTCTTTTCGAAGGCTTTCTGCCCAGCAAGACCAAGGCCCGCAGCGAATCACTGACCGCATTGAAGACGCTCAACGCCAGCCTGATCTTCTACGAAAACGGTTCGCGGCTGGGCGCCATGCTGGCCGACTCGCTGGCTGTGCTGGGGGACCGCAAGGCTGCGGTCGTACGCGAAATCACCAAGCGGTTCGAGGAAGCGGTATCCGGTTCGCTGAGCGAGCTTGCCACCCGCTATGCTGCGGAAAAGCCGAAAGGCGAGATCGTCGTCATCATCGGCCCACCGGGCGCGCCGGAAGCCGCGAGCGAAGCCGATATCGAGGCGGCGCTGCGCGAAGCCCTGGTCCGGCTGCCGGCGTCAAAAGCGGCCGGCGAGGTGGCGAAAGCCTTCAACACCGACCGCAAGGCGCTCTACGAACTGGCCAATCGCTGGAAGTCGGAAAAATGAGCGCTTACCGCCTCCACACCGTTCGTCCTGAGCCTGTCGAAGGACCTGGCCAAGCGAAGACCTCCGGTGCGACAAATCCAGCCCATCCGGCACCGCCTGAATGAAACGCGAGGCTGCCGAGAAACGCGGCCGCCAGGCCGAAAAGACCGCCGCCCGCTTCCTGCGCCTGAAAGGCTGGCGGATATTGGCCGAACGGGTGCGGACCCCGCGCGGCGAGGTTGATCTGGTCGCCAAACGCGGCGGCCTGGTCGCCTTCGTCGAGGTCAAGGCGCGCACGAAGCTGCAAGATCTGGAACAGTCGATCGATCTGAAACGGCTCCGCCGCGTCGCCGATGCGGTGGAAATCCTCTATCCGCAATATTGCACCAAGGGCGAAGACGCGCGGATCGACGTGATCTTGGTCGCACCCCGACGCATGCCGATCCATCTCCCCAATGTCTGGCACGGATTCTGAGGCAATTTTGCTTCCTGCCGTTGGTGGTAAGCCCGCCGAACCACGCCTCTCCGACTGGAGCCATCCTTCGACAGGCTCAGGACGGACGGAGATCGGATCGAACTTTTCCTTTCCCGCGCTAAACCAAAACGCCCTTCGACAAGAGCGGGATGAATGGCTAGAAACCTGCTTCCCCCGTTCGTCTCGAGCGAAGTCGAGAGACAGGTTCCGCAATGCCAATGTGTCTCGACTAGGCTGGATGCGAACAGTAAGCGGGTTTGAAAATATCTAAGGAATGCAAATGACTCTGAAAATCGCCGTACAGATGGACCCGATGGAAAGCGTGAATATCGCCGGAGACAGCAGCTTCGCGCTGATGCTCGCTGCCCAGAAACGCGGCCACGAGATATTTCACTATGATGTGAAGGGCCTGACCCTGCAAGCCAATGGCCGTCTCACTACGCCCGCCCATCCGGTGACGGTGCAGCCGGTCAAGGGCGACCATTTCACTTTTGGTGATCCGGTAAAGCTCGATCTCGGCAGCGATGTCGATGTCGTGCTGATGCGACAGGACCCGCCATTCCACGTCGGCTATATCACTGCGACCCATTTGCTCGAGCGGATCGAGAGGGAGACTCTGGTGGTCAACAATCCCGTCTCCGTCCGCAACGCGCCGGAGAAAGTCTATGTGCTCGATTACGCCCAGTTCATGCCGCCAACCCTGATCACCCGCGATCTCGACGAAGTGCGCGCGTTCCAGGCCGAACATGGCGGGGTGGTGGTCAAGCCGCTGCACGGCAATGGCGGCAAGGCGATCTTCCTGGTGCCCGAAGACGGCAGCAATCTCAGCGCCCTGTTCGAAGTGTTCAACCAGACCTGGCCGGAACCGCATATGGTCCAGCCCTTCCTTCCCGAAGTGCATCAGGGCGACAAACGTATCGTGCTGGTCGACGGCGAAGTCGCCGGCGCGATCAATCGCAAGCCCGGCGAAGGCGAGTTTCGCAGCAATCTCGCGCAGGGCGGCTATGCCGAGGCGGCGGAGCTGACCGAGCGCGAGAAGGAAATCTGCGCGGCAATGGGGCCTGACCTCAAACGGCTCGGCCTGATCTTCGTCGGTATCGACGTGATCGGCGGCAAATGGCTGACCGAAATCAACGTGACCTCGCCGACCGGCATCGTTGCGATCGACAATTTCAACGGCACCGATACGTCGGGCATGATCTGGGATGCGATCGAGCGGCGGCTTGCGGCGCAATAGATCCGCGCCGGGCAGCGCAAGATGAGCAGCTGGGTCACAGACCTGATCGAGCAGGGCGGCTATTGGGCCATCGCTCTGCTGATGGCGCTGGAAAATATCTTTCCGCCAATCCCGTCCGAGCTGATCATGGGGCTGGGCGGCGTCGGCGTTGGGCATGGGACTTTCCACCCGGCATGGCTGGTGCTGGTCGGCACGATCGGTTCGGTCATCGGCAATTATGTCTGGTTCATGCTCGGCCGCCACTGGAACGAGGACGACCTTCGCGCCTTTGTCCGCAAACATGGCCGCTGGCTGACGCTCGATGTCGCAACGGTCAACCGGATCGACCGGATTTTTGACAATTACGGTCAGTGGGTGGTTTTCGTCGCCCGCTTCATCCCCAATATCCGCACGATGATTTCCGTGCCCGCCGGCCTGTTCGGCATGTCGCACAAACGCTTCATCCTCGCCACCAGCGCCGGCGCCGCGGTCTGGAACAGCGCTTTGGTCTATGCCGGATATATGCTGCAGCAGAATATCGACGATATCGGGCAATATCTCGGGCCGGTGTCACTGGGTGTGATCGGGTTGCTGGTGGTGGTCTATGTCTGGCGGATTATTTTCTGGCGGCCGAGTGAGGGGTGAGGCGGGCCAGGCGAACCGAAGGTGTTCGTTCAGTCCTGAAAGCGGACGCTAACCCTGGTTGTTTTCACTGGCAGCAAGTGGGTGGTTAGTTACCTGTCTGCTTTTGGGTGCCTAAAGCGAAAAGCTGTCATCAGCCTCCACGCACAGCCCATCAAGACGTCCACCCTCCGCGAATGAGACAAACGGGGTCAATATGCATCTTGCGTTAGGTGGTGATCTTGCCGGCGGGTCTAGCGTGTCGCGGATCGCATTCAAGGAACCAAGTCCATAAATTTCTCAGCGTACGTCGTTTTTTTCCTATATTTTCTGCATTAAAAAACAGCATGTTGTGCTTCCGACGCGCAGAAAAATCTGCGTCTGTGATGTGGCGCACCCTCGAATAGAGTAACGCGATGAATAACGGGTCTGCAAGCAACATCCTAACCAAGGACAATAGCGATGACCGATAAGAAAGACGATAAGATCACTAAGGCTGGCGCAGTCGAACTTGAAGAAAACGAGCTGGATCAGGTAACTGGCGGTGCAGGCAAATTGAAGGCAACCAGTGTTGATCCCGGTACGAGCAAATATAAGATTACTCTCCAAAATGTAGAGATCAAATCTTTCCAAACCGGCGGTGGAGGTCAGTGATGATCAAGCATCACGGCTAACAATACCGATCCCGGTGCATGAGGTTGCTAGTGCCTTTGCGAAGAACTTATCATGTCTGATAAGAAGAAAAGCACCGAAGCGCTGAACGGAGCTGAACTCGACCAAGTCACCGGCGGTGCAGCGCACGAACTAGCGCATAGCGTGCAACAGCAAGGCAATTGACTATCGAGATGGTAACGATCTGGTGATTGAGCGCGATGGTGGCCGCAAGCTAGGCGATCAGGGCATTGTTGCTAGCAGTGACAGTGGCGGTATTTGATCTCACGCGGTTTTGATGGATACCGCTTTAGACGATCGCCATGGGGTCACTTTATCCGAGCCTATATCACAAAGCATTCACTCCGCCGTTGGCGCTGAGTAATACTATCAAATCCACAGCCTGAAAGTCTGCTTTCGAGCAACGCCATTTGATCGGTGAACGACTGCTATTGGGGTGCTTCCAGACCGACCGCCTTTGATTTCCATCCAGTCCGTTGAAATGACCGAAACTGGTCGGGAAGCGGACGTAGAGAAACCCTATTCCTAATGACTGCTTCATCCCGAAAGCGGACAGTAGCACACAAACAAAAAGCCCTGCCAGATTACTCTGACAGGGCTTTGGGGTAAACTTGCTGTTTGGTGTTAGGCGAAGCTAACCTTCACATTGGCTTTGCGGTTACGACGCATCGCACCGCCGATGGCCCCAAAGCCGAAGATCATGAATGCCCAGGTTGCAGGCTCTGGAACCGGTGCGGCCAGCTGACCGAACGTAATATTGCTGGAAAAGTTATCTTCAGGCGCATCACCTGGCCATGGTAGAAGTGTAGTTGCCAAAGAATCGATACTGCCATCCAATATTGTCACATCCAGAACATATTGATCATATTCCAGACCGTTTGTGATACTTACGGAATTAGTCCCAAGATGCACGCAGCAATTTTCGATGCCCAAGGCACTGTCGGAAAATACCGATGAACCCAGTCGATTGAGATTCAGATCGTAATCCACGAGCCGACTTCCGCTTCCATCAACGGCCAGACCGAAAAACGGAAACAGGTCGCCCGCAGATATTGTGGTCCAACCTTGGCCGCCGGTCGCGTTCAGCGAATAGGTAAACGTATCACCGGCCACCAGATTGGTTGCCAGTGGATCATCACTGCCTGCTGCGAGTGAAGCGGTCGTACCATCATAATCGACACTGAAGATGAAGCTTGCAGCCTGGGCCGAACTTGCGGAAGCGAAAGCAAGGCTGACAGCAGAAACTGCTGTCGCTCTGGTCAGTAATTTTGTGAATTTCATGATCAAAAATACCCCTAAATCAAACTTTCGTGACCCTAACAAGTTATTAACACATTGAGTGAGTGTGAGCAAATTCTATGCCGCGATGAGGAGATATGTCCCAAATTGGGGCACGTCCTAATGTCCGCATTTGCGCCCATAGCAGACATCAGATCGGAGCAATGCGACCGTCCGAAAGTGGGGCGGTTGCCGACAGGCAGCTAGCGTGTTTTCGATGCCTGCTTTTCCCCTAAAGCGGACAGTAGGTCGCCACTATTCCTATCCCGCTCTCGGATGCGCATTCTGATAAACATCCAGCAGATGCGCGGTATCGACCGCCGTATAGACCTGCGTGCTGCTCAGGCTTGCGTGCCCCAGTAATTCCTGCAGGCTCCGCAAATCCGCGCCGCCCGCCAGCAGATGGGTGGCGAAGCTGTGGCGCAGCGCGTGGGGCGTGGTGCTGTCGGACAGGCCGAGCTTGGTCCGCGCCTGCTGGACCACGCGGCGGATCAGATTGGGGGAGAGCGGACCACCGCGCTTGCCGCGGAAAATCGCTTCGCCCGGCTCCATCACATGGGGGCAGAGGTCTATATAATGTTCGATTGCCGCGCGCACTTGCGGCAGCAG
>CAJQNR010000167.1 GCA_905479715.1 uncultured Sphingorhabdus sp. | reverse complement strand
AAAGGAGTGAGTGCTAATTCTCGAATATTCAGCTCAACCGGCCTTTTCCAAAGGAGTAGGCGGGTTGATCCTTAAGGTCGGACAAGAAAGGGAAACATATGAAATTTCGTCCACTACATGACCGCGTACTGGTTAGCCGCGTTGAAGCGGATACAAAAACCGCTGGCGGTATCATCATTCCTGACAGCGCGCAGGAAAAACCATCCGAAGGCAAAGTGGTTGCCGTTGGCAATGGCCTGAAAGACGACAATGGCAAAGCCACCCCGCTCGATGTCAAAAAAGGCGACAAGATCCTGTTCGGCAAATGGTCCGGCACGGAAGTCACCGTTGAAGGTGAAGAGCTGATCATCATGAAGGAAAGCGATATTCTCGGCATCATCGAGAAGTAAGCGCTTCCCCCATCATAATTTCAATCAACTAAGCAGAGGAAAATATCATGGCTGCTAAAGACGTAAAATTTGGCCGCGACGCTCGCGAACGCATCCTTATCGGTGTGAACACGCTGGCTGACGCCGTTAAAGTAACCCTCGGCCCCAAAGGCCGTAATGTTGTGCTCGACAAGAGCTTTGGCGCACCGCGCATCACCAAGGACGGTGTTTCGGTTGCCAAGGAAATCGAACTGAAAGACAAGTTCGAAAATATGGGCGCACAGATGCTTCGTGAAGTCGCATCGAAAACCAATGATGTTGCTGGCGACGGCACCACCACTGCCACCGTATTGGCACAGGCCATCGTCAAGGAAGGCATGAAATCCGTTTCTGCCGGCATGAACCCGATGGATCTGAAGCGCGGTATCGATCAGGCTGTTGAAGCCGTGGTTGCCGATATCAAGAAGCGTTCGAAAGACGTCAAGGGCAGCGAAGAAATTGCCCAGGTTGGCATTATCTCCGCCAATGGCGATCGCGAAGTTGGCGAGAAAATCGCTGAAGCGATGGAAAAAGTCGGCAAAGAAGGCGTTATCACGGTTGAAGAAGCCAAGGGTCTCGACTTTGAACTCGACGTTGTTGAAGGCATGCAGTTTGACCGCGGTTACCTGTCTCCTTACTTCATCACCAACCCGGACAAGATGATTGCGGACCTCGAAAATCCCTATATTCTGATCCATGAAAAGAAACTGACCAACCTGCAGCCACTGCTCCCGATTCTGGAAGCTGTTGTTCAGGCCGGACGTCCGCTTCTGATCATTGCCGAAGATATTGAAGGCGAAGCGCTGGCTACTCTCGTGGTCAACAAGCTGCGTGGCGGCCTCAAGATCGCAGCGGTCAAGGCACCTGGTTTCGGCGATCGTCGCAAAGCGATGCTCGAAGATATCGCGATCCTGACCAAGGGCGAAATGATCTCCGAAGATCTCGGCATCAAGCTGGAAAGCGTTACGCTGAACATGCTCGGTGAAGCCAAGAATGTCACGATCGACAAGGACAACACCACGATCGTCGACGGCGCTGGCAAGAAGAGCGACATCAAGGCGCGTGTTGAAGCGATCCGTTCGCAGATCGAAAACACCACGTCCGACTATGACAAGGAAAAACTGCAGGAACGTCTGGCGAAACTCGCTGGCGGTGTTGCCGTGATCAAGGTCGGCGGCGCTACCGAAGTTGAAGTGAAAGAGAAGAAAGACCGTGTCGACGACGCGCTGCACGCAACCCGTGCTGCTGTTGAAGAAGGCATTGTCCCAGGCGGTGGTTCTGCGCTTCTCTATGCAACTTCGGCTCTCAAGGGTCTCGAAGGCATTAACGACGACCAGACCCGCGGTATCGATATTGTCCGCAGGGCATTGCAGGCTCCGGTTCGTCAGATCGCTGAAAATGCGGGCTTTGACGGCGCGGTTGTTGCCGGCAAGATGCTTGACCAGAAGAGCAAGGAATTCGGCTTCAACGCATCGACCGATGTCTATGAAGACCTTGTCAAAGCTGGCGTGATCGACCCGACCAAGGTTGTCCGTGCTGCATTGCAGGACGCTTCCTCGGTTGCCGGCCTGCTGATCACCACCGAAGCGGCTGTGGCAGAAACGCCATCAGACGACAAAGCTGGCGGCGGCGGCATGCCCGACATGGGCGGCATGGGCGGCGGCATGGGCGGAATGGGCTTCTAAACCCAACCGTTCGGCTTACGCTGAAATCAACAAGAGGGGCTGGAAGGAAACTTCCGGCCCCTTTTTTATGGCCGCTTGGGCAGAGTCTTGAATTTGTCTGCGAGAAAGCTGGTGAATAATTTCGTTCGCGCAGGCAGGACGGGTGATGCAGGACGGACTGCCCAGATATCCCAGTCAGGCAGGATTCGATGTTCGGGCAACAGAATTTCCAGTCGGCCAGCCTCAAGATGGTCCTGCACATCCCAGAGTGACTTCATCGCGATCCCGAGACCATCTACCGCCGCAATCGCGATGGCTTCTCCGCTGTTGGTCTGGAAGGATCCGGAGACAGCTACTTTCTTGTGCTTTTTGCCGGACATTTTGAAAAGCCAGTTCTGACCGCCACCCTGCAATAGGCAATTATGCTTTTTGAGATCATCGAGATTGCCGGGAAAGCCGTGTTCCGCAAGATATTCTGGTGAGGCGACGAGCGCGCGGGGACTCTCCGCAAGTTTGCGTGCCCGCAGACTGGATGGCGCTAATGCGCCCACCCGGATGGCCAGATCAAAGCCCTGTTCGACAATATCTACGACATTGTCCGACAGGTGCAGTTGCACTTCTGCTTCGGGGTGATCGGCCATGAATTCGGCGATATGCGGGGCAATATAACGGTGGCCAAATGTCGATGACGCGGTGACCCGTAGCAGACCCTTGATCCGCGTTTCTCCACCCGAAATGTCCAGCCGCGCTTCTTCAACCGCATCGATGATCCCCTTGGCATGGGTCAGGAAGCGTTCGCCATCCAGCGTCAGAGTGACCGATCTTGTGGTGCGGTTGAGCAGGCTGACGCCAAGACTGGCTTCCAGAGCCTGCAGGCGCTGGGTTGCTGTGGCCGGTGAGAAACCGAATTCCTCTCCGGCCTTGCCGATCGCACGCAGCGCAGCCACCCGGAGAAATAATCGCAGCGAAAGAAGATCCCAGTCCATTATTCTAATATATCAAATAGTGATTTAAAAAACTAATCAATTATTTGCACTAGAGAATATTGTATTGAAATCCCACAGTCGGCGAACCGGCATCAGAAAAAGGATATTAGATATGAAAGCCATTGGATTAACCCGTTACCTCCCGATCGAAAATCCGGAATCGCTGATCGATGTGGAACTGGACAAGCCCGTCGCCGAAGGCCGGGACATATTGGTCAAAATTCACGCCATCGCGGTCAACCCGGTTGATGTAAAAGTACGCGCGCCCAAGGATGACGTCGAGGAAACACCCCGCATCCTTGGATGGGATGCCGCGGGCGTCGTGGAGGCTGTAGGCGACGACGTCACCCTGTTCAGTCCCGGCGACGAAGTCTATTATTCCGGCGATATTACCCGATCCGGCGCCTATGCCGAATATCAGCTGGTGGATGAGCGCATCGTCGGCCGCAAACCGAAATCGCTGGGCTTTGCCGCAGCAGCCGCTTTGCCGCTGACCACCATCACCGCTTATGAAGCCTTTTTCGAACGTCTCGCTCTCGACCGCGACGGCGGCAACAAGGGTGATACGATCCTTATCATCGGCGGCGCCGGCGGTGTCGGTTCGATCGCTATCCAGCTTGCAAAAGCAGCTGGCCTGACAGTGATCGCGACTGCTTCCCGCGAAGAGACGTCGCAATGGGTCCGGGAACTGGGTGCCGATCATGTGATCAATCACCGCGAACCGCTGCGCCCGCAGGTCGAGGCGCTCGGTCTTCAATTTGTCGATCATATCGCGATCTTCAACCACACCGACGGCCACTGGGATGCGGTGACGAACCTGATCCGGCCACAGGGACGGATTGTGTCGATAGTCGAAAACGAAAAGCCGCTGAGCCAGGACTTACTCAAGACCAAGGCGGCCGGGCTGGTCTGGGAGTTCATGTTTGCCCGCTCGATGTTTCAGACGCCCGACATGATCGAGCAGCATAAATTGCTCAGCTATGTCGCCGATGAAATTGACGCGGGCAGAATCCGTTCGACAGTCAATGAGGTATTCACCCCGATCAACGCCGAAAATCTTCGCAAGGCCCATGCCCTGCTGGAAACCGGACGGGCGACCGGCAAGGTTGTGCTCGAGAATTTCGGTTCCTGAAATAACCCGATGAAAAGGACATAAGATGCCATTGATAATCAACGCCCATATCCACGCCGTAGCCGAGAAACGCGATCTGGTGATCGCGGAACTCAATCTTTTGCTCGCGCCCACGCGGGCCGAAAAAGGCTGCATCTCCTACATCCTCTATCAGGATAATCTCGACCCGAACCATTTTATGTTTCAGGAAGAATGGGAAAGCCGGGAACTTTGGCAGGACCACATGAAAGGACCGGGATTGCAGCGCTGGTCCGAAAAGACCGCCGGAGCGGTTGCCGAGTTCACGCTCTACGAGATGACCGAGGCGGGCTAGAAATTACAGAAGTACCATGGGCTGGAAGGAAACTTCCGGCCCCTTTTTTACATTCTCGATCAGATTGATTTTCAAATCCCGTCATCTGTGCAATGACAGTATCAATCGAAAATGACAGCGACGGGATGAATGACCATGCAAATCCGACCCCTTTTTCTTCACGCGGCTCTGGCGACCTGTCTGGTTGCCCTGCCGGGCGTGCCGGCGATTGCCGCTGGCGAGCAAGCGGCGGTGGCAGCCGCGACCGAAACCGACCGGATCAATATCTGGTTTGACGAAAAATATGAGGAAGAGCTCAAGTTCAGTCCGATCGAACAGACCATGATCGGGCGCAAGACCGACTATGGCCTGATCGACGATTATAGCGACGCCGGGGCGGACAAGAAGCTGGCCTGGTTGCGGACGACCGTGGCCGAGATGCAGCGCGGCTTTGATTATGAAAAACTTACGCAGGACGCGAAAATTTCCTATGATATATGGCTCTATAATCTGGAACAGGCCGAAGCTGGCCTGCCGTTCCGGACCAACCGCTATGTGTTGCACCAGCATAATGGCCGGCAATCCTTTTTTCCGACCTTTATGATCAACACCCACAAGGTCGAGACCGAGTCAGATATGCTGGCCTATATCCAGCGCCTTTCCGGTGTCGCCACGGCGCTGGACCAGCTTCTGGCACGGGCAAAAACCAATGCAGCGGCGGGGACCCGTCCGCCCCGTTTTGCCTATGAAGGGGTGATCGACCAGTCGCGCAAGATCATCAGCGGCGCCCCCTTCGACGATGGCGCGCCTTCGGCAATCTGGAGCGCTACGAAAGAGAAATTGCAGGGACTGGTCGATAGCGATGTGATCGACCAGCAGCGGGCCGACGTTTTGCGCGAAGAGGCACGGACCGCCCTGACCGGTGCCTTTGCGCCTGCCTATCAGCGGATCATTGCATGGTATGAAGCGGACCTGCCGAATACGGACGCCGTGCCGAAAGGCGTTGGCGCGCTTCCGAACGGGAAAGCCTTCTACAATTACCGCCTCGCCAACCAGACGACCACCAAGCTGACCGCGGATGAAATTCACGCTCTTGGTCTCAGCGAAGTCGCGCGTCTGCGCAGCGCTATGGAAGCGATTAAGGACCAGGTCGGATTTGACGGCGACCTCAAGGCTTTTTTCAAATTTATCCGCGAAGACGACCGCTTCTATTTTTCCGACGATGATGCCGGAGCGGATGACTATATCGCTGCTGCCAAGGGTCATATCGAGGCGCTTAAGAAAAAACTGCCGGACTATTTCGGTATTCTCCCGAAAGCCGATCTCGAGGTTCGCCGGGTCGAGGCTTTCCGCGAACGCGATGGCGCGGCCCAGCATTATCGCAGCGGCACCCCTGACGGTTCGCGGCCGGGCATATATTATGCCCATCTCTCCGACATGCGGGCGATGCCGACACCGACGCTCGAAGTCATTGCCTATCATGAAGGCCTGCCCGGCCATCATATGCAGATTTCGATCGCTCAGGAGCTGACCGGAATTCCGGTATTCCGGACCCAGATTGGCTATACGGCCTATAGTGAAGGATGGGGCCTCTATGCGGAAACGCTGGCCAAGGAAATGGGCGGCTATGAAGATCCCTATTCCGAGTTCGGGCGGCTGACCAGCGAGATATGGCGGGCGATCCGGCTGGTGGTCGATACGGGTCTTCACGCAAAGGGCTGGAGCGAAGAGCAGGCGGTAGCCTATTTCCTCGAAAACAGTTCGATTCCGGAAGCGGCGGTGCGTTCCGAAGTGCGCCGCTATCTGGTCAATCCGGGGCAGGCGACGAGCTACAAGATCGGTATGATCAAAATCCTCGAATTGCGCGAACGGGCCAAGCAACGGCTGGGCGACCGGTTCGACATTCGTGCGTTCCACGATGTGATCCTTGGCGGCGGCGCGTTGCCGCTCGGGATATTGGAACAGCGGGTGAACCAGTGGCTCGACGAAACGGCGGGTTCCTAGCAACCGGGACGGGCTATGGTCGCCAGCACCTTTGAACTTTTCAAGATCGGTGTCGGACCGTCGAGTTCGCACACGATGGGACCGATGCTGGCGGCGGCCCGGTTTGTCGAGCAGGTTGGTGATAGCGGCCAGCTGGGCGCTATCACCCGGCTCGAGACCAGACTGTTCGGGTCGCTGGCTCTAACCGGCAAGGGCCATGCAACCGACCGGGCGATATTGCTCGGACTGAGCGGGAAGCGCCCCGACCGGATCGAACCCGATGCCGCGGACGCGCTGGTCGGGGAAATCCGGCAAGCCATGGAGATCCGGTTGGACGGAACCCATGCCATCGCTTTTGATGAAGCGAATGATGTCATCTTCGACCAGAAAAAGCGGCTTGATTTCCACAGCAATGCGATGCGCTTTACCGCTTTCCGGCAGGATGAAGTGATCGCCACGCGGGTCTATTATTCGGTTGGCGGTGGTGCGGTGCTCGATGAGGACCAGATCGGCAGCAACAATCCAGAGAGCGGGCTGTGGGACGCGCCTTATCCATTCTGCTCGGGTGCCGATCTGCTCGGGATTGCCGAGGATGAAGGGCTGTCAATTGCCGAAATCATGCGCGCCAACGAACGCACCGGGCTTGATGACGAGAAAATCAGTGCCGGCATAAGCGCGATTGCCGATGCGATGTCGGCCTGTATCGATCGTGGAATCATGCAGGGCGGTATTTTGCCCGGCGGCCTGCGCGTCAAGCGCCGCGCTCCGCTTATTCATGCGCGCCTGATGGAGCGGCAGGAACGGGCCCTGTCCGATCCGCTGACCATTCTCGACTGGGTCAATCTCTGGGCGCTGGCGGTGAACGAGGAAAATGCCGCCGGTGGCAAGGTGGTCACCGCGCCGACCAATGGAGCCGCCGGGATCATTCCGTCGGTGCTGCGCTTCTATCAACGGTTCGCGCCCAAGGCCGATGCAGCCGGGGTCGAGACGTTTCTGCTGACCGCTGCTGCAATAGGGTCCCTGTTCAAGGAAAATGCTTCGATTTCCGGAGCCGAAGTCGGGTGCCAGGGGGAAGTCGGAGTCGCCTGTTCGATGGCCGCGGCCGGATTGACCGCAGCCTGGGGCGGCACGCCCTCGCAAGTCGAAAATGCCGCGGAGATCGGCATGGAGCATAATCTTGGCCTGACCTGTGATCCGGTTGGCGGGCTGGTCCAGGTGCCCTGCATCGAGCGCAATGCGGTGGGCGCGGTCAAGGCGATAGAGGCCGCTCGGCTCTCCATTCTCGGCGATGGAACGCACCGGGTCAGTCTCGACGAAGTGATTGAAACCATGCGCAAGACCGGCCTCGATATGTCCGAGCGATACAAGGAAACCTCGCAGGGAGGGCTCGCGGTCAATCTGGTTGAATGTTAATCCGGGGAGGATGAAATGGGGAAAGGCACAATGACGATGAAGCGACTGGCTTTGGGCCTGTTGTTTCTACTGGTGTTGCTTGTCGCAGCGGCGTGGATTTTGCGCCCCCAGATCGGGGAACGGTTGTTCGCACAGGCGGTCGAGCACGCGGTGTCCCGCGATGTTATCGGCGATCTGCCGGACGGCATGCACGTGGCGCTATGCGGCTCCGGTTCGCCGCTGCCCGACCCGACGCGCGCCGGTCCCTGTTCGGCAGTGATCATCGATGGCAAGATGTTCATTGTCGATATTGGCGGCGGCGCGGTGCGCAATCTCGGCCTTATGGGTCTCAACCCGGGCGCGACCGAAGCCTTGTTGCTCACCCATTTCCACAGCGATCATATCGACGGTATGGGCGAACTGATGCTCCAGCGCTGGGCTGGCAGCGGCCGGGATGTGCCGCTACCGGTGATTGCGCCGGAGGGCGTCGAAGCGATTGTGGATGGTCTGAACGCCGCTTATGCCGCCGATGTGCAATATCGCATCGCCCATCATGGTGAAGCGACGATGTCGCCGACCGGTGCGGGCGGTACGGCCAAAGCTTTTCCGCTTCCCGAGGGGCAGGATCAGACAGTGGTCTATGATCAGGATGGCGTCAGGATCACCGCATTTTCCGTAGCGCATAAGCCGATCTCGCCCGCGGTCGGCTATCGTTTCGACTATAAGGGCCGTTCGGTCGTGTTCAGCGGCGATACGGTCAAATTGCCAATTGTCGCGGAAGCCTGCAACGGTTGCGATCTGCTGGTCCACGAGGTGCTGAATGCGGAGATGGTGGGCACGCTGGAAAAGGCCTTCGATAATGTCGGGCGCAAACGAATGGTCAAGATAATGGCCGATATCCCGGATTATCACACGACACCGGTGGAAGCGGCACAAACCGCCAGCGCCGCCAAGGCAAAGATGCTGGTGCTGTCGCATATCGTTCCGGCGCTGCCGCTCGGCTATCTCGACGCCTATTTCATGAAAGGCGTGAATAGCGATTATGACGGTCCGGTCGTGCTCGGCAAGGACGGGATGCTGTTCAGCCTTCCCGCCAATAAGGATAGTATCGAACAGGGCGATTTGCTTTAATTTGGAAGCGATCCAAGGAGAAAGCAGCCGTGAGCACAAATCGTTTTTGGCAATTGAACAGCCGTCCCGCAGCGCAGGATGTCTCGGGCTCGCTATCGCTCGAAAGCGAAGCAATGCCGGAGCTGGCCGATGGAGAGCTTCTCGTCCAGGCAGCCTATCTGTCGATGGATGCGGGCACCCGCATGTGGATGACCGAGCGCGAGGACAGCTATCAGCCACCGCTCGAACTCGGTACCAAGATGGTCGGGCTGGTGCTCGGTCATGTCACCGCATCCCGCCATGACGGCTTTGCCGAGGGCGATCTGGTGCGCGGTTTCGGACAATGGGCCGAATATAGCGTGCTGCAGCCGGAACTGGCCGGACTGGTGAAGGTCGATGACAGCGTCGAGGATATCAAGCAGCATTTCGGTGTGCTCGGTTTCAACGGCTGGACCGCGCTCTGGGGCGTGCAGGAAACGGCGGGCGTCAAGGCGGGCGACAATGTGCTGGTGTCGGCGGCGGCGGGCGCAACCGGTGTGCTGGCTTGCCAGATTGCCAGGATATTGGGCGCGAATGTCTATGGTCTGGCCGGGGGGCCGGACAAATGCCGCTGGCTGGAGAAGGAACTCGGGATCACCAGGGCGATCGATTACAAGAATGATGACATCGCCGCCGAACTGGCGAAGATCGATGGCGGGATCAACGCCTATTTCGACAATGTCGGCGGACCAATTCTCGATGCCGTCCTGCCCAATATGGCGCTCTACGGCCGGATCGCGCTATGCGGCCTGCTCGCGCAATATGAAGGCGACGGCCGCGGTCGGGGACCGGAACAGTTCGACCAGATATTGATGAAGCGGTTGCGTATCGAAGGCTTTTTCTCGCCCGATTTTGCGGATCAGGGCGAGCGGCTGACGGCACAGTTGAAAACATGGCTCGAACAGGGATTGATCGATACGCCCTTTGATGTCACCGACGGCATCGAGAATGTCCTGACCGCCTATGAAAAGCTCTTCACCGGCGGCAATATCGGCAAGGTGCTGGTAAAAATCTAGTCTTTGGCTTGCCGGAAGCGCAAGCCAAAGAGCGATAGCCCCATGATGGTCAGCGCATAGCATATCGACATGATCGAAATGCCCGCCCATCCGCCATATTCATAGGTTGCGGCAGCCAGCCAGCTCGATAGTCCGCCGCCGGTAAACATGATGACGATATAGATTGTCATCAGGCGGGTCCTGATTTCGGGGGCGCGGCTGAACAGGATCGTCCGGCTGCAGATATCGACCGATGCGCCGCCGATGCTGTTGAAAATGATCACGATCACCAGAAGCCAGAGATTGTGGCCGGCAAAGGGAAGGATAGACACACCAATCAATTGGGCGAGACTGAAATAGATGCGCGCGCGTTCGGCCCCGATATGATCCGCCAGTCGGCCGGAAAATGGGGCGCCCAGAACGTTGGCGATGGCGATGATGGCGAGATAACCGACCGTGTCGACGCCATAGCCATTGCGCGGCAGATGCAGGCCTATCGCCAGCCAGAGCGCAAGGAAAAGTCCGAAGGAAAGCGCCTGTATCAGCCCGCCCAGCGGCGCCTCGGGTAGCGATTTCATGATCGGCCAGAGCGACCGGAGCAGCGCGCCATAGCGCGGCGGTTCGACGCCGGACGGTTTCTCGTCCTGTCTCCGTTCCATGATCGAGGGGAGCAGAATCACCAGCAACCCCATGCAGCTAGCCCCGACCCAATAGGCCGAGCGCCAGCCGAAATAATGGCCAAGCAGTCCGCCGCCCACCCGGCTGCTCAATACTCCCAGGGTCACCCCTGCGGTCATAATGCCGGTCACATGTCCGATCCGGTCGGGACGGACCCGCCGGGTCACATAGGCGGGCAGCAAATAGGGCGCGATGGTAACAAAACCGAGCAGGGAAGAAGCCGAGACAAACAGCAGAAAACTTCCGGACAGCGCCATTGCCAGCATTGCCAGAAACTGCCCTGCCACAAATATCGTCACCAGCTTGCGGTTGTTGATCCGGTCGCCCAGCGGCAACAGCAACAATATGCCCAGCGCCAAAGCGATCTGGTTGAGCGCGGGCGCCAGCCCGATCGTCGCGCCGCTAACCCCGAATTCTTCCGCAACCGGCGTGATCAGCGGATGAATATAATAGCCATTGGCAACCACCGCCGCCGACGACAGCGCGAATAGGAAAAGCTTGGGTTCGCTAATGCGGGTAGGCGCATTATTTTCAATCGGTTCGGAACTGCTCATTGCCATGTGCGCTTACGCGATAAGTGCCGAAGCTGAAAACAATAATGCCGCCATTATAGCCTATCAATAATGTCTGCCAGATCCGATGCCTGCCGATCATAAACCCGCTCCCGCAGCAGCGCGAGCGTTTTGGGATCGGCGACATCGGGATGGCCGCTGTTGAAGGGCGGATGCGGATCATATTCCAGACTGAGCTGGATCAATTCGGCCAGTTGTTGCCCGGCGATCTCTGCAACCACGGTCAAGGCAAAGTCGATGCCGGAGGTTACACCGCCCGCTGTGATCAGATTGTCATGTTTCACGACACGGGCTTTTTCATGGGTCGCACCGAATTTCGGAAGCAGAGAGGTATAGGCCCAATGGCTGGTCGCGCGTTTGCCCTGCAGCAATCCGGCGGCTCCGAGCGCTAGCGAACCCGTGCAAACTGAGCTCACATATTTGGCTTCGGCGGCTTGCTCGCGCAAAAATTGCAGCGTCGTTTCATCCTGAATCACATCTCTGGTGCCAAGACCCCCGGGGACGCAAAGCAGATCGGCTTGCGGGCAATTGGCGAAACGGGTCGAGGGGAGAAGGGCGAAGCCGCTATCGGTCTGTATCGGCTGTATTTCTTTCGCCGCCGTATGGACCATGGCGCCGGGAATCCGGCATAGTACCTGCGCGGGGCCGGTAAAATCCAGCTGGGTAATGCCGTCGAACAGCAGGAAGACGATTTGGAAAGGTTCTGGGCTGTCGGCCATGGGGCTGCTCCTGAATTAGAGATGCGCCCAGGCGATCGGCTGTAAAATATATCCGCTCCCCGATGGTATCCCATCCTGATCTCGCCAGTCACGAACAAAGGCCGGAGTAATCCCGTTTTTGTGCGAGATCAATCAGGATTTTCCCGTCCGCCAGCGAATATTCATCGGTGCGCTGCTAGGCTATGATCATGGAATATGGGTCGGAATATGATCGGCAGGATCGCGCCAAATCACTTTTTGCGGTGATCATCATTCATGCCGTTATCGGCTATGCGCTGGTCAGTGGCCTGGGCATGGAAATGGCAAAGACCGTGTCCGCGGGTTTCAAAGTCGTCAATATTGCGGCTCCGCCACCACCAGAACCGGTTCCGGACAAGCAGCCGGCCAAAGCCGGGGAACAGGCTGCATCGCCCGAAAATCTGAAGGCTCAGGCGACCCGGATTGTCGCGCCAGAGCCGGTGGTCAAACTGGACATTGTCTCTCCGGTGGTTGCCGCACCGATTGCCGGTCCGGGAAATGACAATGACGCCGGTGCGTCCGACCGGCCGGGTTCCGGCTTCGGCAGCGGCGGGCAGGGCGACGGTTTCGGGAGCGGAGGCATAGTCTCTGGCCCACGCCACCTCTCCGGCACGATAACCCGCAAGGATATCCCGCGTTCGGTCTGGAGAGCCGGCAACCGCGGCAATGTGGTGGCGCATTTCACGGTCGGCGTTGACGGTCGCGCGAGTGAATGCACCGTCCGGCAATCGAGCGGCCATCCCCTGCTCGATGTGGCCACCTGCCGGCTGATCGAACAACGTTTCCGCTTCGAACCGGCGCGGGACGCGCGTGGCCGGGCGGTGGTGCGCCCCTATGGCTGGCTGCAGGAATGGTGGCAGGATGGTCGCGGTCCGCAGCGGGTGAACTGACCCGGCCCTGCGGTCCCGTATCGTCGCATTTTCCGACCGATACGCCCTGCCTCCCGGAACAGATCACGGGCGGCGGTCATATTCTCTGAGCATTTGGGAGAAGGGCGGGGCCATGACGGTATTTTCCGCCAATATGCGGAATGAAGAAATCTAGAATATGCCCGCGAGCAAATAGCCGCCCAGCGCGATAAAGCTGCCGAAAGTACTGAATGCACCGATCGCTCGCAAGGCAGCGAAAATCCTGCCCTTTTCCGCCCCGTGTGAACCGGCGACGGTCGAAAGGGCAACGGCGTGGAAAATCCGTCCGATGACAAAGATAATGGCAATGATCGCGACGACGTCATTGGGCACCACGGTCATTTCTGCGAGCGCGAGTACCACGATGAACAAGGCTGCATTTTCCGCGAGATTGCCATGACGGCGAATTTTGCGCTCGAGCGCCGGATCGTCGCCCGTGCCGAGACCGATCCGGTCACGGACGCGGTGCACGGCGACCAAAATCATCAATATGGCTTGTAATAATACCAATATGGCTCCGGCAACAGCGGCGATAATCGGTATGGTCATTGGAAAAAATCCTTGGCGTTAATTTATGTCTCAGGGGCTTGCGGCTGAGGATCAGGCTGTCTCCGGGGGATATACCCGTTTTGATACCCATTTTGGGACATATTTAACGGCATAGCAAAACGATGCGTTAACCATGCGCCTCCACTCGCGTTCAACCTATTTTGGCTAGTAACAGGTTTCATGAACGCAATTGTGCAAAATTTGTCGCCGATCCGGCAGACCGCCATCATCTCGGCGATTGCAGTGCTGTTGTCGTTTACCTTCACCGGATCGTTATATCTGCTGTTCTTCGGGCTGGATGACCGGTTCTGGCAAGCCATGACCATGGCGATAATCATCCCCTGGGGGATCACGATTCCACTGGGCCTTTATACATCCAAACAGCGTTTCAAGCTTATCGGACTGACCAACCGGCTCAAGGAGGCGCAAATCCGATTGCGCAGGGCGAACAAGGCGCTTGAACTGCGCGCCAATTTTGACGGGATGACCGGCCTGCTCAATCGTGACAGTTTCCTCGACCAGTTCAATAAATCGCGAATGGACAGAAATTCCAATATATTGATGCTGGTCGACGTCGATCACTTCAAGGATATCAACGATAATTTCGGCCATCCGGTCGGGGATCTCGCGCTCAAAATGCTCGGAAAGATATTCCGGAAGGTTTTGCGCAAAGATGATCTTGTCGGCCGTATTGGTGGTGAGGAATTTGGCATATTTCTGCCCGATACCAGCGCTCCGGAAGGCCAGATAATCGGCGAGATGCTAAGGTATGAGATCGAGAATATGATTTTCGAGCCCTGCCACAATATGCGCCATGTCATTACCGTCAGTATTGGCGTGACCGAAATTTGCGAGCACCAGAATTGTTCGGCCATCATGGAGCATGCCGATGCCGCTCTGTTCGTTGCCAAGCGAAGCGGGCGCAACCGGGTGGTAATGTTTGAACCGGGCATGCGTGCCAGTCCATCTCCGGGGCTTGAAATGTCGCGCGATATAAACCGGGTGATGCTGACGTCAAATTTCCACTGATGCCGGATTTGAAATGACGAAGGCCATTGGCGCTGCTAGTGCTGGCCGCTATGACGAACGCTCCAGATCACAAACCCAATCACCTCTATCTCGTTGATGGCTCGGCCTATATTTTCCGCGCCTATCATCGTCTGCCGCCGCTGACCAACGTCCACGGTGAGCCGGTCGGGGCGGTCTATGGCTATACGACGATGTTGTGGAAGCTTGCCAACGAACTCAACAAGGCCGATGGTCCGACCCATATGGCGGTTGTGCTGGACAAGGCGGGAACCAGCTTTCGCAACGACCTTTATGACCAATATAAGGCCAATCGTCCCGAGGCACCGGAAGACTTGCGGCCACAATTCCCGATGATCCGTGATGCCACGCGGGCCTTTTCGCTGCCGCTGATCGAGGAAGAGAATGTCGAGGCCGACGACATGATCGCCTCCTATACCAAGGCAGCACTGGCTGCCGGCTGGCATGTCACCATCGTCTCGTCCGACAAGGATCTGATGCAGCTTATCGAGCCGCGTGACGACAGCCGGGTCGACATGCTCGACACGATGAAAAATGCCCGGATGACCCGCAAGACGGTTGAAGAGAAATTCGGGGTCGGACCGGAAAAACTCGGTGATGTGCTCGGGCTGATGGGGGACAGTTCGGACAATATTCCCGGTGTCCCCGGCATTGGCCCCAAGACGGCGTCGAAGTTGATCAACGAATATGGCGACATCGAAAGCGTGCTCGCCGCTGCGCCGGAGATGAAGAAATCCAAAATGCGCGACAATCTGATCGAATATGCCGATCAGGCGCGGCTGTCGCGGATATTGGTGACGCTGCGGGACGATTGCCCGCTGCCCGATCCGCTCGATAGTTTCGAGATTCAGGACATTCCCGATGCGCCGCTGCGTGATTTTCTGTCGCATCATGGCTTTAACAGTCTGCTCAAGAAGCTGAGCGGAGATGGCCATGCCGAGCCGCAGGACCCCGATGTCGCGGACCGGGCTGACTCCCCTCAGGCGTTAAAAAGGTCCGAAGCTCCGGCTATCGACCGGACAAAATATGAATGTGTGCAGACGATTGCGGAACTCGATCGCTGGATAGCGCGCGCGACCGAGAAGGGTATCTGCGCAATTGATCTGGAAACCGATAGTCTTGAAAGCGTGACCGCGCGTATCGTCGGTGTCTGTCTCGCCACAGGTCCGAGCGAGGCCTGCTATATTCCTCTCGGTCACGGCAGTGGCGATATGTTTGGCGAAACGCCGGACCAGATCAGTCTGGACGAAGCGCTGGCGAAGTTGAAGCCGTTGCTCGAGGATGATGCGGTGCTCAAGGTCGGGCAGAATCTGAAATATGACATGGGCGTGCTGGCGCAGCACGATGTCCGGATCATGCCGTTCGACGATACTTTGGTGATGAGCTTCAATCTTGATGCGGGTCTGCACGGACACGGGATGGATGAACTGAGCAAGCTGCATCTCGGCCATGAACCGATCAGCTTCAAATCGCTGACCGGCACCGGGAAGAAAGCCATTGGTTTCGCTGAAGTACCGCTCGACAAGGCGACGGAATATGGTGCCGAAGACGCCGATATCACGCTCCGCCTTTGGGAAATATTGCGTCTGCGGATGGTTCCGGAAAGGGCGACACGAATCTATCAGATGGTTGACCGGCCATTGGTACCGGTGATTGCCGGAATGGAGGCGACCGGCGTACTGGTCGACCGGGAAGAGCTGGCGCGGCTGTCGACGACTTTTGCCGAGGAAATGGAAAAGCTGGAAAAGCAGATTCACGAACTGGCCGGCGAACCCTTTGCGATCGGCAGCCCCAAGCAGCTGGGCGAAATATTGTTCGGCAAGCTCGGTCTCAAGGGTGGCAAGAAGGGCAAGTCGGGACAATATTCAACCGATGTCACGGTGCTCGAACGGCTGGCCGGGGATGGTGAGCCGATAGCGCAGAAGGTCGTCGACTGGCGGCAGCTGGCGAAGCTCAAGTCCACCTATACCGATGCGCTGCAGGAGCAGATCAATGCGAAAACCGGTCGTGTCCATACATCCTATTCGCTGAGCGGGGCGCAGACCGGACGTCTGTCTTCGACCGAACCAAATCTGCAGAATATTCCGGTGCGGACAGAGATCGGGCGGCAGATCCGGCAGGCCTTTGTCGCCGCGCCGGGCAATGTCATTCTCGCCGCCGATTATAGCCAGATCGAACTCAGGCTGGCGGCGCATATCGCCGATGTCGATACTCTGAAAAAGGCGTTCGCAGCGGGAGAGGATATTCATAACCGCACCGCGCAGGAACTGTTTGGCACAGTTGACCGGGATACGCGTGCGCGCGCCAAGACGATCAATTTCGCGATTCTGTACGGCATTTCCCGCTGGGGCCTGGCCAAGCGGCTGGAGGTCGATCCGGACGAAGCACAGGCGATGATCGATACCTATTTCGAGCGCTTCCCCGGCATCAATCAATATATTTCGAAGACGCTGCAATCGGTGCGTGAAGCCGGCTATACCGAGACATTATTTGGCCGCAAGACGTGGTTTGAGCGGATAAAGTCGAGCAATCAGGCGGAACGTCAGGGCAGCGAACGCGCCGCGATCAATGCCCCGATCCAGGGCACCAGCGCCGACATTATCAAGCGCGCGATGGCGCGGATGATGCCCGCGCTGGCCAAGGCGGGACTGGGCCATGTTCAGATGCTGATGCAGGTCCACGATGAACTGGTTTTTGAATTGCCCGAAACGGATATTGCTGCAGCCAGCGATGTGATCCGTTCGGTGATGTCGGGCGCGGCGGAGCCGGCGGTGAAATTATCCGTACCGCTCGATGTCGATATTGGAACCGGAAAAAACTGGGATGAAGCGCATTGATGGGTTAGCCCAAGCCGTCCCGCGTCCTTTTCAGGTCTTGATCCAGAAGCGGATGAAATAGCCGACGATACCGACCGCCAATACGCCCATCGCCCAATACGCCAGCATCCAGATCAGGCGTTTGGGCAAGGGCGTGTCATCGGCGGCCTTGCCCCCGGACGAGAGCGGATCAAACGCCATTAGTGATATCCGTCCGATCCGACCTTGCCGCGAAACACCCAATAGGCCCAGGCGGTATAGGCAAGAATTATCGGTACCATGATGCCTGCACCCACCAGCATGAACAACTGGCTTTCATAAGGCGCGGCCGCTTCCCAGATCGTGATGCGACCGGGAATGACATCTGGCCACATCGAGACGCCAAGGCCGACGAGGCTCAGGCCGAACAGTCCGAGTGCATAGAAAAAGGGCGCCGCTTCCTTGCGTTTCGACAGGCTCCGGAAAAACAGCACCGTTATGACCATCGTCGCGAGTGGAATCTGGGCGGTTGCCAGAACGCCGGGATAGGCCAGCCAACGCGAGAAATATTCGGTCTCCAGAAACGGGGTTGCGGCACTGACGGCGATAATCGCGATCAGCAATAAAATACCGAGACGGCCGGCATAGCTGTAGCATTGCCGCTGCAGCGCTCCTTCGGTTTTCCAGATCAGCCAGCAGCAGCCGAGCAGGGCATAGCCAGCGAGCAGAGCGAAGCCGGTCAGGATGCTGAACGGGGTCAGCCATTCCCACCATCCGCCGGCATAAGCGCGGCCTTCGACGGTGATGCCCTGCAGCACAGCACCCAATGTGATGCCCTGGGCGAATGTCGCGATGACCGAGCCAGCGGTGAACGCGAAATCCCATCGGGCGCGGTGGGATGGGTCGCGCCAGCGGAATTCAAAAGCCACCCCGCGCAGCACCAGACCGAGCAGCATCGCGATCAGGGGGGCGTAGAGCGCCGGCAAGATGATCGCATAGGCCAGCGGGAACGCGGCCATTAGTCCGCCTCCACCCAGCACCAGCCAGGTTTCGTTGCCGTCCCATACCGGCGCGATGCTGTTCATCGCCATATCACGATCTGAGCCGACCTTGAAATTGGGAAACAATATCCCGATGCCAAGATCAAAGCCGTCCATGATAACATAGACCATGACGGAAAAGGCGATGATGCCCGCCCAGATGACGGTGAGGTCGATCCCGTTCATGATATTGCTCCTTCCTCATGATCCCCGTCGAGCACCGCCACCGCCGGGGTGATTCCGGCCGAGCGGATGGGTGAATCGTCAGGCGCTGGTTCGTGGGCTTCAGGCGGCTTGGCGGCGAGTTTGAAAAGATAGACGATGCCCGCACCGAAGACGACGAAATAGACCAGGACAAAGGCCAGCAGCGAAGCGGCGACCGCTGGCGCATCCAGTGGCGCAGCGCTCTCGCTGGTGCGCAGCAGGCCATAGATGGTGAACGGCTGGCGTCCGACCTCGGTTGTCACCCAGCCGGCCAGCACGGCGATAAAGCCCGAAGGCCCCATCACCAGCGCAGCACGGTGCAGCCATGGCCAGTCATAGAGTTTCTTGCGCGATCGCGCGAGCAGGCTCCACAGGCCGATTCCGAGCATGGCAAAGCCTAGGCCGACCATGATCCGGAAGGACCAGAAGACGATGCCGACCGGTGGTTCGTCCTTGTCGGGGATGGTGTCCAGCCCGGCCAATGGTGCATTGAGATCATGTTTGAGGATCAGCGACGAGGCCTTGGGTATCTCGATCGCATAATCGACGCGCTTTTCCTTGCTATTGGGAACGCCGAACAGGATCAGCGGCGCACCATCGGGGTGGCTCTCATAATGGCCTTCCATGGCCATTACCTTGGCGGGCTGATGCTCTAGCGTGTTGAGCCCATGCAAATCGCCCATGAATATCTGGGTTGGTGCGACCAGTGCCGCCATCCACATCGCCATGGAAAACATCTTGCGGGCACCGGGATTGGTCCTGTCTTTCAGCAGATGCCAGGCCCCGACCGCACCCACGGCAAATGCTGTGGTCAGATAGGCGGCGAGCACTGTGTGAACCAGGCGGTAAGGGAAGCTGGGATTCCAGACGATATCCCACCAGCCCGCAGCGGGTACATATTGCCCGACGTCGTTGATCGTAAAACCAACCGGCGTCTGCATCCAGCTGTTCACCGACAAGATCCAGAAAGCGGAGATGGCCGTTCCGACGGCAACCGCAAGTGTCGCGACAAAATGCAGCTTGCGGCCAACCTTGTCGATACCGAACAGCATCACGCCCAGAAAACCGGCTTCGAGGAAAAAGGCGGTCAGCACTTCATAAGCCATGAGCGGGCCAATAATCGGCCCCGCCTTGTCGGAAAATACCGACCAGTTTGTCCCGAATTGATAGGACATGACGATACCGGAGACGACGCCCATGGCGAAGACCACGGCAAAAATCTTGAGCCAGTAGCGGTAGAGATTGGCGTACACGCCCTTGTCGGTTTTGAGCCAGAGTCCTTCGAGAACCGCGAGGAAGCTGGCAATGCCGATGGTGAAGGCCGGGAACAGGAAGTGGAAACTGACGGTGAACGCAAATTGCGCCCGTGCCAGATTGATTGCGAGATCATTTTCTATCATATCAGGCCTCTTGCGCTCCAAATATCAACTGGACTGTCGGCTTTGTCTTCGCTGTCTGCAATTGCAATTAAAGCAGAATAAGCTTCGTTTTGCGAAAGGTAAACGTTGCCGGACAATTGTTCGAGAAAGTGCGACCGTTCCAGCCGGTCCATTACCGGTCCCTTGACTTCGGACAGATGGAGAGAAATGCCGCTATCCTGAAGCCGGTGGTTGATCGCCTCGATACTTTCCAGTGCCGATGCATCGATTTCATTGACCGCCGAACACATCAGGATGACATGGCGCACACTTTTCTGCTCGGCGACCTGTTCGAGGATGAATTCCTCAAGCCAGCGTGCGTTGAGATAGGTCAGGCTTTCATCAATGCGGATGGTCAATATCCGGGGGTCGGTAAAAACCTTGTGGCGATTGACGTTGCGAAAATGCTCGGTTTCGGGAACGCGTCCGACAATCGCCGCGTGGGGACGCGAACTGCGCCACAGGAAGAGTGCCAGGCTGAGGCCGACACCTGCGATCACGCCCGGTTCGACGCCCGCCAGCAATGTCACGCCGATGGTTGCCGCCATCGCCGCAAAATCCATTTTCGAATAGCGCCATATGGTCAACGGCGTCTTGAGATCGACGAGGCTGAGCACGGCTACAATGATCGTTGCCGCCAGCGTGGCGATCGGAAGCGACGCGAGAAGCGGTGTCAGGAAGAGCGCCGCCAGAGCGATTCCGACCGCGGTGAAGGCACCGGCTGCCGGCGTCTCCGCGCCGGCGTCAAAATTCACCACCGAGCGGGCAAAGCCGCCGGTGACCGGATAGCCGCCCGAAAAAGCCGCCGACAGATTGGCGGCACCGAGACCGATCAGTTCCTGATCCGGATCGATCCGTTGCCGCCGTTTTGCGGCCAGCGTCTGGCCGACAGACACGGATTCGACAAATCCGATGATGCTCAGGAGCAATGCCGGTATCGCCAGCGTTTTCCACAGTTCGAGATCAATCAGCGGTACGGAAAAGGGCGGCAGGCTTTGCGGGATATCACCCACGACCGCGACACCCTTTGCCTCAAGGTCGAACAGGATGGTGACAATGGTCGAGACGGCAACGGCGGCAATCGGGCCGGCCTTGGCGATCAGTTCCGCCGGACGCGCAGGAAGGCCCAATCGCATCAGCAACGGTTTCAAACCCTTGCGGACCCAGAAGAGAAAGGCGGTTGCCGACGCGCCGATGATCAGCGTCGGCATATTGGTGGTGCCGATCGTCGCCGCAATGGACGAAACCAGCTCCGGCATCGTCGCTCCGCTCGCCTTGATGCCAAAGATCGACTTCAGCTGGCTGGTCGCGATGATGATACCGCTGGCGGTGATGAAGCCCGACACAACCGGATGGGACAGCAGATTGGCCAGAAAACCGAGCTTGAATATGCCCAGGAGCAGGAGAAATATACCGGACAGCAAGGCCAAGACCAGAGCTGCGGCGATGAAGTCCGCGCTGCCGGGGGGAGCGATGGCGCTCGCGGCGGTCAGGGTCATCAGCGACACCACGGCAACTGGTCCGACCGCCAAGGTCCGGCTGGTTCCGAATATTGCATAAGCGATCAGCGGCAGGATCGAGGCGTAGAGCCCGATTTCCGGCGGCAGTCCCGCCAGCATGGCATAAGCCAGGCTTTGCGGGATCAGCATGATCGTGACGATGATGGCCGCGACGCCGTCATTGGTCAGCGTTGTGCTGTTATACTGGCTGCCCCAATCGAGGATCGGCAAATAGCGGGATATTTTCACGGATCTGTCCTATTCCGCACCGATGCGGTGCGGCTTGACCATCCATTCCCGTCCCTTGAGCATGCCATGCCAGTAGACCGGAGGCAGGATTGTATCCTTGAGCAGCCAGGAAAGTCGCGATGGCCGTGTGCCGTCGATCAGCCAATTGGGGAAACTCGGGAGCAATTTGCCGCCATAGCCGAATTCGGCCAGCACCACCTTGCCGCGCTCGACGGTCAGCGGGCAACTGCCATAGCCATCATAATCGGCCACGGGCGGCTTGCCTTCAAGAGCGGCGAGTGCGTTGACGGCCACGACCGGGGCCTGTTTCCGAACGGCTGCCATGGTCTTGGCATTGGGCGCGTTGCAGGCATCGCCAAGCGAGAATATATTGGCATATTTCGTGTGCTGCAAGGTGGCCGGATCGACATCGACAAAACCACTGTCGGCTGCCAGCGGGCTGGATCGGACAAAATCCGGAGCCCCTTGCGGCGGGACGACATGGATCATGTCAAAGGGCACTTCGATCCGCTTGGTTTCCTCGCCATGCTTCTGCTCGAAAGTCGCGATTTTTGCCTCGCCATTGACTGCGACAAGATTGGATTGCAGGTTCAGATGGGCATTGTAGCGCTCGACATATTCCATCAGCGCCGGCACATATTCCTGAACCCCGAAAAGCACAGCACCGGCGTTGTGAAACTGCACGTCAATATCTTTCAATACGCCTTGTTTCTCCCATTTGCTGCAGGAGAGATACATTGATTTTTGCGGTGCACCCGCGCATTTTATCGGCATTGGTGGCTGGGTGAACAGCGCTCGCCCGCTGGTCATATGCTTGACCAGATCGAACGTGTAGGGCGCGAGATCGAAGCGGTAATTGGAGGTGACTCCATTTTTCCCCAAGGCCTCGGGCAGGCCGTCGATCGCGTCCCAGTTCAGTTTGATACCCGGGCAGACGATCAGCACATCATAGCAAATTTCCTGACCGTCTGCGGTCAGGAGCAAATTTTTGTCCGGATCAAATGCGGTGACTGCGGATTGTATCCATTGCGCCCGTTCCGGGATCAGATGCTTTTCCTTGCGGTGGGTGAATTCGGGAGAAAAGGCGCCGCCGCCAACCATTGTCCAGCCAGGCTGGTAATAATGGTCTCCGGAAGGCTCGATAATTGCGAGCGAGATTTTCTTGTTGCGCTTCAACATGCTGGCAGCGGTCGCGATGCCGGCGGATCCGCCACCGACGACGACGACATTATACTGGCTTGCCGGGGAAGGTGTTTTCCGTGATTGTGACTGTGCCATTTCCGTCAGTTTCGTGGACCGGGCACCGGAGCGGCAATAGGCGAGAGCCGGCGCAGGAAGGCTGGCAAGTGCGGCCGCCATTTTTTCGCCATCCTGTTCGGTGATCGAACCGGACACCGCCGGAATATAGGCGAAGCCCAAGCCGGCTTTCTCTGAGGCCTCCGCGATGGCGGCCGAACGCGGATGGTCACCTTCCTCTTCGTCAGGGCGATTGCAGATGATGGATTTGAACCCGGCTTTCGCCAGTGCTGTGACATCGTCCAGCCCGAGTTGCGGCGATACGCTGATGGTGTCATTCAACTTTGTAATTTCTGGTCCGCTCGTCATTGGACATCCTTCCCGATCATGTCTTTTCTAGCTTGTTACGCGATGGACGATCATACCCGCGAGCAACGCGACCACAAAGGCCAATGCGGGCAGGGGGTTGATCGCCAGATCTGCTAGCCCAGGCCCTGGACAGAGGCCGCTTACGCCCCAGCCGACACCGAACAGCACCGCACCGGCCGTCAGTTTGCGATCGATCAGGGTTGTGCCCGGCAGAGAAAAATGGGCGTCCGCAAAAGGCTTTTCGAGCCTGCGCTGAATGATCCAGGCGATCGCCATGGGAATGATTGCCCCGCCCATTACAAAGGCGAGGGTCGGGTCCCAATGACCTAGCAGATCGAGGAAACCCTGCACCCGCGCGGGGTCAGCCATGCCCGAATAGGCGAGTCCGGCGCCGAACAATGTTCCGGCAAAAAGAGCGACCAGGACTTGTTTCACAGCAAACCTCCAGCGCGCATCAAGGCGACCGTAACAAAACCGCTGGCGATGAATATCGCGGTGGCAATCAAGGATCGCGGCGATAGTCTCGACATGCCGCAAACGCCATGGCCGCTGGTGCAGCCGGAGCCGAGCCGCGTCCCGTAGCCGACCAGCAGGCCGCCGATGACAAGCGGAAGGACCGAGGGAGGAAAGCGGGTTTCGATCCCGCCGGTGATCCACGAGATGATAAAGGCTCCGAGCGGCAGGCCGATGACAAAGGCGATTGCTATGCTGCGGGGAGCGCCGCTATCGGCTATCCCGGTGGCACGGGCCGCCAGCCCGCTGACGCCGGCAATCCGGCCGAGGCCGAGCAGCATCACTGCGGCTGCGACGCCGATCATCAATCCGCCGATCAGGCCTTCCAGCGGCATGGCATGGGGAAATGCGGCGAGCATCAGACGCCGTTCAACGGCACTTTGAGGTACCGCACACCATTGTCTTCCTCTGGCGGCAGATGCCCGGCGCGCATGTTGACCTGTACCGATGGCAGGATCAGCCGCGGCATATCCAGCGTCTTGTCACGCTCCGTCCGCATTTTGACGAATTCCTCTTCGCTGATGCCGTCATGGGCATGAATATTGCCCTCGCGCTCCTCGGCAACGGTGGTCTCCCAGACATATTCAGTCCGTCCTTCGGGCAGATAATCATGGCACATGAACAGGCGCGTGGTCGGCGGCAGTTCCAATATGCGGCGCAGCGACCGATAGAGTTGCCGCGCATCACCGCCCGGGAAATCGGCGCGGGCTGAGCCATAGTCGGGCATGAACATGGTATCGCCGACAAACACCGCATCGCCGATGACATAGGCGATATCGGCAGGGGTATGGCCGGGAACATGCATCACCGTCACATCAAGATTGCCGATCTTGAACGTGTCGCCATCCGCGAACAGGCGATCGAAATCGGATCCGTCACGCTGAAATTCGGTGCCGGCATTGAACAATTTTCCGAACACATCCTGTACGGTAACGATATGTTCGCCAATCGCAATCTTGCCGCCGAGCTTTTCCTGCAGATAGGGGGCCGCTGACAAATGGTCGGCATGGGCATGGGTCTCTAGTAGCCATTCGACCTTCAGGCCCTGCTCCTCGACATAGGCGATCACTTCGTCGGCGGAATCGAAGGAAGTCCGACCGGAATTCGGATCAAAATCAAAAACGCTGTCGATGACGGCCGCACATTTGGTTTCCGCATCGTGCACCACATAGGTGACGGTATAGGTGGCTTCATCGAAAAACGCCTTGATCACAGGGATTTCGCGCTGCGCATGGGATATCTGTTCTGTGGCATGAATTAGGGTCGAATCAGTCATAGAAAATTCCTTACATTCATATTTACATAAACCATGTAATACATTATACGTGTTGCGTCAATATGCACTTGCTGCCAATTTACAGGAGGAGTTCAAATTAATGACAGACGAGTTGAAGATAAAGTCCGGTTCATTGCGTATCGGTGATGTCGCGCCCGATTTCGAAGCGCGCACGACCCATGGCCCGATCAAATTGTCGGACTATCGTGGCCGGTGGCTGATCTTCTTTTCGCATCCGGCCGATTTCACGCCGGTGTGCACCACGGAATTTGTTGCCCTGGCGCGCCATCAGGCTGAGTTTGAAGCAATGGACTGTGCCTTGCTGGGCCTGTCCGTCGACAGCCTGTACTCCCATCTTGCCTGGGTCCGAGCGATTGAGGGCCGGTTTGGCATCACGATACCCTTTCCGATCGTCGAAGATCCCAGCATGGCCGTTGGCCGCGCTTTTGGCATGATCGATGAAAATGCTGCCGACTCCGCAGCAATGCGCACCAGCTTTTTCATTGATCCGGAGGGCATTATCCGCGCCACGACATGCTATCCGCACAATGTTGGTCGCTCCGTCGACGAGATGGTTCGCATGCTGGCGGCTCTGCAACTCGCCGAAGAGAAAAATATTCTGACTCCGGAAGGGTGGCAACCCGGCGATGACGTGCTCGAGATACCACCGCTTTCGGCAGCAGATATTGACCGTGAAGATGACTGGTTCTGTCATTCGGTGAAAACCCCATGAAGGCGTTTTTCGAAAGTCGTGACCGGGCGGATGACGCAACGGAAAAGTTGAAAATCTTCGCGCAGCCACAGCGGTTGATGATTCTGTCCTACCTGCTGAAGGGGGAAAGCAGCGTCAGCGAAATTGATATGGCGACAAACATCGGGCAACCAGCCCTCAGTCAGCAGCTCGCCGCACTCAGGCGGGCGGATGTCGTTAAAACACGGCGTGAGGGAAAGCAGATCTGGTATGATCTCGCCGATGATGCCGCGCGTCTCTGCGTTCGAACGATGGAAGCGTTGCTGACGGACGAGCCGGATCCGCAACAGATCATGACGGCAGCGGCACTGGTGGGCGCTGCGCAGGAAAAACCGGACGAAAATCGAACAACGGGTACAGGAACCGCCGGGTTCGCAAAAATTTTATAGGACAGGGAAAATCGCCATGAGCAATGACAGCATCAACCAAGGCCAGCAGTCTGATGAGTTGCAAACGGAAGACTGGGCGGGTGAAATGGGCTTGAAATGGCTGGCGAGCCTGTCCTTGTTTGAAGGAATGATCGCGCCGATTGGCGATGCATTGCTGGCCCGTGCTGATTTCCAGTCAGGCGAAACCGTGATTGATCTGGGTTGTGGTGGTGGCGCTACGACGCTCGCTATCGCAGGCGCGGTTGCGCCTTCGGGCAAGGTCATGGGCGTAGATATTTCTCCCGATCTTGTCGCAGCGGCTCAGGAGCGCGCGGCAAGCAGCGGCGCGACCAATGTAGAATTTACCTGCGCCGATGCCTCTGTCGTGCAATTGCCCGATGCGCCCTATGACCGGCTTTTCTCTCGTTTCGGCAGTATGTTTTTCGACCAACCCGTCAGCGCTTTCTCCAATTTGCATGGCCTTGTCCGGAAGGGCGGGCGCATTGATCTGGCGGTATGGGGACCCCCGCGCGACAATCTGTGGATGATGGAGATGATGGGCGTTGTCAGAAATCACATCGAAATCCCGCCCGCGGTGCCCCGCGCACCGGGTCCCTTTGCCTTTGAAGATCTCGAATATCTGGGGTCGGTCCTGACGGACAGTGGTTTTACCGATGTTGACGTTATCGCCTATCAGGCCCTGCAACCGGTTGGCGGTGTCGGTGCCACGCCCGAGAAAGCCGTCGAATTTGCCTTTACCTCGATGGCGGTCGGTCGTTTGCTGAACGACAAGGGTGAGGCCGTCATTGAAGCCGCCCGCCAGGAATTGACCGATCTCTTCGCCCGGCATCATGTTCCCGGGAAAGGCGTGATGATGCAGGGAAAAGTCTGGTTGGTCTCGGCTATCGCCTGAGATTTTCATCCCTCCCCAAAGCCCCCGCACCGACCGGATTTTGAAGATTTGCATGTGAAACCGATCGGCGCGTCGACGGCGATTTCTGCCCATATTAAAACAGATGTCTTGCGGACAGCACGGTTCTATACGGATAAGCTACGGAATTAATGGCTTTTAATTTGACCTGATTTCCGATATTTCTTTGCATGGGTCGGTATTTTGGGAGTCAGTAAAATGAATGAACAGAAAAGTGCCGCATTATTATTGCAGCGGGTGAAGGCAATCCTGTTGCAACCTCGCGAAGAATGGCCGGTTATCGAAGGCGAAGCAGGAGGCATCGCTGCGATCTATAAATCTCATGTCCTGCCGCTGGCGGCCATCGGGCCGGTTGCAGCCTTCATCCATGCCGTTGTATTTGGCAATAGTTTCTTCGGGATCACGCACCGGCCGTCTTTCCTCTCGTCTTTGTCAACGGCGGTTGTCAGCTATATATTCACCCTGGTCGGTGTTTTCCTGATGGCCTTGGTGATCGATTTTCTGGCTCCCCGCTTTGGCGGCACGGCCAATCGGACCAATGCCTTCAAACTGGCAGCCTATAGCGCAACCGCTGCGTGGGTGGCTGGGATTTTCCAGCTTGTTCCGGGCCTCGGAATGCTCACGCTGCTTGGCCTGTATGGACTATATCTCCTTTATGTCGGCATCCCGGTAATGATGAAGGCACCGGAGGACAAGGCGATCATCTACACCGTTGCGATCGTTGTTATCGGGGCGATTGCAGGGATGATTGTCAGTCTCGTTCTCGCGCCGCTGATGCTTATGACCAGTTCCGTACCCGATGTCAGCGACAGCGGCAGTCTGTCCGGTAGCGTTAATGTGCCCGGTGTCGGATCGCTCGATTTGGGCAAGCTGGAAGAAGCCGGTGAAAAAATGGCGGCTGCCAACCAACGGGCGCAAAGCGGCCAAGCCACCGCTTTGCCATCGAAACAAATCGCGGCGATGCTTCCGGAAGAACTGCCGGGTGGCCTTGCCCGGACAAGCACGAAGAACAGCGGCTCGTCCATCGGCGGCGTCGGAGCATCCAGTGCTTCGGCTTCCTATGGGGAAGGGGACAATCGGATCGATCTGACAATTACCGATTTGGGGGTCGCCGGAAGTCTTGCCACTTTGGGCAACGCCTTGAATATGGAATCCGAAAGCCAGAATGGCAGCGTATTTGAAAAGATGGGCAAGATCGACGGTCGTATGACCACGATCCGCTTTGACAG
>CAJQNR010000166.1 GCA_905479715.1 uncultured Sphingorhabdus sp. | reverse complement strand
GGGCGAAGAGATTCGAACTCTCGACCCCAACCTTGGCAAGGTTGTGCTCTACCCCTGAGCTACGCCCGCTCGGCGTTGCTGCGACACTTGGGTAATCACTTGGTCAGCAGCAGTTGAGGCGCGCGGTTAGCATGGGTTTTTATACCCCGCAAGCCCCAATCATGCTCTTCTTCCCTACAAATGCAAAAATATCCTTGGCTTTGGCGCGCCGCTCCCCACATAAAGCCCTCTAGATGAACGATTTGAGCGCGCGCCATGGCTTTGGCTGCCGCCTCTTAACAGGAGCATGATGTGGCAACAGCAGGACTGACAGTCGAAGAACAGAAAGCGGTAGAAGTCTTCCAGCGGGAGGTCGTGACGCCGAGCATGGACAAGCTCGTCATCCTCGACTTCTGGGCAGAATGGTGCGGGCCGTGCAAGGCGCTGACCCCGGTCCTGGAAAAGGTTGCCGCCCAATATGCCGATCGCGGCGTTATATTGGCGAAGCTCAACGTCGACGAGAATAAATTTATCGCCGCGCAATTCCAGGTGCAGTCGATCCCGACCGTCTATGCGATTTTTCAGGGCAAGCCGGTCGCCGACCTGACCAGCGCACGCACCGAAAGCCAATTGTCTTCGATGCTCGACCAGCTGCTCGAAAAGCTGCCGGTTGGCGGCGGACCAGAACCCGAGCAGGACATCGCGCCACTGCTGGCGATGGGCGAAGAAGTGCTTGGCGAAGGCGATGCCGAGCGCGCCGCCGGGATTTTCGCGCAAATCGCCGACATGGCGCCTGACAATATTGAAGCCGTCGGTGGCCTGATTCGCGCGCTGGTTGCGGCCGACCATATAGAACAGGCCGAAGCCGCGCTCGCCGGGTTGCCGGAGGGGCTGCGCAGCGATCCAGCGATCGAACGGGCGCAGACAACCCTGCAACTGGCCAAGGACAAGCCTGATGCCGGTGCCCTGGCGGCTCTTGAAGCCGCCGTCGCTGCCAATGACAAGGACCATCAAGCCCGATATGATCTGGCCAGCGCACTGATCGCGACCGGCGACCATGACGCTGCGGCCGAACATCTGCTGACGATCATCGCCGCCGACAAGGAGTGGAACGACGGCGCGGCGCGACAGAAATTGCTGTCGCTGTTCGAAATGGTCGGTCTGGAAGACGAATGGGTTGCCGCCACCCGTCGCAAGCTCAGCGCCGTGCTCTTCGGATGAGCGAAACCAAAAGACTCTCCATTTTCCCTCTGGCGGGGGCATTGCTGTTTCCCGGCATGCATCTGCCACTACACATATTCGAGGAACGCTACCGCGCGCTGATCAACGATGCGATGGCGCGTGACCGGCAAATCGGGATGATTCAGCCAAAAGAGACGGGCCAGCACCCTGCCCTGTTCGATATCGGCTGCCTCGGCAAGATCATCGATATCGAGGCGCTGGATGACGGTCGTTTCAATGTCGTCCTCGAAGGCGTCGCCCGATTCCGGATTGTCGAGGAAATCGACGCGTCCACCGCCTTTCGACAGGTTCGGGCCGAGATAGAAGACGATCGGGAAATCGATGAAGTGCTGGCCAGCACCGAGCGCGCCGCGCTGGAAATCGAATCACGAAAATTTGCCGATCTGCAGGGTTATCAGGTCGACTGGGACAGTATCGGCCGGCTCGACGACATGGCCTTTGTCAATGGCATCGCACAGATTGCGCCTTTTGATGCCGCTTCGAAACAGGCCTTGCTCGAGGTCGATGGTCTGGCCAATCGGGCAGAACTGATCATCCAGCTGTTGGAATTTTTCGGCCGGCAGGATGGCGACGACGACCGCGTCACATTACAGTGAGCGATGGCATCATGAATGAAGACGGGCGGCAAATCGATCCGGAACTGCTGGAAATTCTGGTCTGCCCGATATCCCGGGGGCCGCTTCTATATGATGCCGAAGCGCAAGAACTGATTAGCGAAACGGCGGGCCTGGCCTATCCGATAAGGGACGGAATTCCGGTGATGCTGGTCGAAGAGGCACGCAAATTATAATTTGCATTTAAATGCCTGATGCCATGACGCAGCTTATATCGCTTCAGAAGCAGAAGCGCCCGACGGCCCCTCTTCCGCGGCAAGGGTCGGGGCTAGGGAAATCGCCAAGGTCAGGGCTGTGACAATGGTGCCCCACGCCACGACATTCCCCAGAATCAATTCTTTTTCTCTTCGGTTCAAATTTAATTTTTGGCGTCTCATGTTCTGTTCAATCTCTAAATTTGTTTAATCTCAGACGAGCTCAAACTTTTTGCCAACCACCATCAGGGACCTCTCGGCGCCAGGACAGATCCGAAAATGGTGTGACAAATTCAAAAGAATTTATCCCAATTGCTGCTATCTTATCCGGGTCGATCCAATCGTGGGAGAGAGTCGATCGACCCGGATTTGTTAGATAAAGAAATGAATCGGGATAGATCCACATCTCCAGATCGGACTGGAACGCCTTCGCAGCGGAGGAATATTGACCAGAATATTCCCTGCGCTTTATCAATGGCCGTTCAGAAAGGCAGACCCGAGTTCAGGGGGACCGGAACTATCACCGCCGTTCTGCGCAAACCATTGTTCTAGGCTTCCAACCGAACCCGTTGTTTATGGGCCAATCGGACGGGCTTCTTGAGGTTCAAACGGTTTCACAATTGGCATGGAGGGGTAACAGGTTAACGCATGCACCCGGAAAGCGGCAAAAACCGGTTAAAAATGGATCATTTTTCGCGATTTTTCTTAACGATTTTTATCGGTAACATTTGATTTTACCCTAGCGTGAAAATGTAAAATCTGGTTTTGACGCGGCGCGACTCAGAAGTTACAAACATTCTTGTCGATCTTTTTTGCTAAATTGACCTACCTCATTTATGAATGTGTAATGACCAGTACGCCCTGTGATGATCTGAACGAGAACGAGAAAGAGGCACTCCACCTGCTCTTGCAGGGTTATGACGCCAAAACCGCTGCCCAGGTCAGCGGGGTAACGCCCAATGTCATCAATGAACGCTTGCGGTCATCGCGACAAAAGCTGCAGGTCACAAGCAGCAAGGCTGCCGCTCGCATGCTCGCCGAGCACGAAGGAATCGGTCCCAAATTTTTTGTACCCAAGGAAATTGGGATTGCTCAAAAGCCCAAATCCGACGCAATTTATCCCTTGCCTGGACAACAGGCAGCGTCACCGGAAAGGGACCGGGTCAGGGAAATGCAGGCGACTTATGAGTCATATGCAGCTTCCTCCAGTCCACTTCTTTCTGTGCCGCTCCGCAAGCAGGGAGAAAAGGGTAATGGTCTAAGCAAAGGAGCGCGAATCTGGGCGATCGCCGATCTGTCGGTCAAACTCGCCTTTGCATTCGCCTTTGTCTGTCTTGCAGCAATGCTTGTGAGCAGGTTGATCACCCCTAACTAATCTCTGTCAATTTGGCCCCTAGTTGACGTCGGTCGCACCCGGCGTCTGGAGAGTCGCATGTTGAACGAACGTATTGAAGCCGCACGACCTATTGCAAAGAAAATTAATGAAGTCGAGAAATCCCTGAACCTGACCATGATCCAGATAGGTGAACTTCTGAGCAGCATCGCTGCTGCTCGCCTTGCCCCTGGCACCCGCTTTTCACTAACCGCAGGGATGGAAGCATCCGAAAAACTGATCGCTGCAGCAGCAAAAACAAGCCGCAGCTATCGAGAAGTTGTAGAAGCGCACGAACATCTGGCCGAAGATCGCAACGACGCCGGACTGCGCACTGTAAGCTGGGGTGATTTTTCCGAATGTCCTCCGGCAAAGGCAACAGCATCAGATGACAAAATGAATCCGCTTCGCGTTGTTGAAAGCGCCTAGCAAAACGCGCGAGACTTGACCGCGCCTCCCATATTTGGTCCTGTCACAAAATGTCTCGTGTCGAATTCTTCGTTTTCCTCTTGGCAGCCCTATGCATCTATTCGGCTGTCAGAGGAGGGCAGCCCGAAAGACGGGCCGTGATGATCTTCATTGCCGGATTTGCATTGTCAATCATCGCGGCCTCTCCTTCGGACTATAGATTTACCCAGCCTGAAATCGGCATTTTTATCGTCGATTTGGCAATGTTGTCCGCATTTGTGCTGTTGGCGCTACATGCAGAAAGGTACTGGACATTATGGATTTGCGCGATGCAGGCTATTCAGGTTTTGTCTCATATTCCAATAATGATAATTCCCGAACTATTGCCCCAAGCCTATTTCGTCATTGCGGCGATCTGGGCCTATCCAATGTTGATAGTATTGGCCGTCGGCACCTACCGGCATCAGCAACGGCTTCGTCAATTCGGGGCAGACAGATCCTGGAGCGACTTTTCACCGTTGCCAAGATAGACAATGCATCTGCCGTAGCAGGTGCATTGATGAATGAATTTGGTTCTATCGGCGCCGTTCTCCACGCCCAGTATCGAGCGACAGAGAATAGGCCCGCCGAGGCAATCCTGTCACTGGTACGCGAAGCAATCCTTGTATCGTTCAAGGACGATATGCTCGAACGTGTTTCTCTGTCCAAAGCATCTGACGTGATCGAATATCTCGTCGTCGCGATGGCGCAATTGCCGGTTGAAGAAGTACGGGTGCTGTTTCTCGACGGCAAGAACCGGCTGATCAGCGATGAAGTCGTAAGTCGAGGTACGATTTCGGAAGCACCGATCTATCCGCGAGAAATATTAAAACGATCACTGGTTCTCGACGCCACCGCCCTGATTCTGGCGCATAATCATCCGTCGGGCGATCCGCAGCCAAGCGAGGGGGATATTGACGCCACCCGCAGACTGGCCGCAGCCGGGAAAGAACTCGGTCTGACGGTTCATGATCATATCATCGTCGGAAGAGAAGGATGGGTCAGTCTTCGAGACTGGGCGGCGTTCCAATGAGGATTGCGCTGATCCGGAATCCACTCATCCTGGCTGGTCGCCGAATACAAGGACATCCGGAATAATGTTCTCGTCCACTGCAGGTGAGCGGCGAACGAGGCTGCTCAGGGCGGAAGCCCATTCGCTCCTGCAGTCGGCCGATTTTGTCCGCTCCCCGGTCATGTCGCAACTGCTCCGCTATCTGGTTGAACAGGCAATTTCCAACCCGGAAAAACCACCCAAGGCCTATCAGATTGCCGTGGACGGATTGGGTCGCGCCGAAGATTTCGATGTCCAGGCCGACAGCTATCCCCGCGTGCAAGTGGGACGGTTACGCAAGATGTTGGCCGCCCATTATGCCGCCTTGGGCGAAGAAGAACGGCTACGCATCCCGATTGGCCACTATACCGTCGAGATCCAGATGGATGATGGTGACGAACTGGAGAATGCGCAGAGCAGCGCAGAATCGGATAGCGACGATCTCTCCGCGATCGCGCCCGTCGAAAATGAACTCAATCGCTGGTTCGCCAACCGTCGGACGGTCGTCGGGCTGGCGGTATTCCTCTCGCTCATCGGGATCGGCCTCGTCTGGTCGCTGAACAGATTCGACAAAAATATCTCCGGTCCAGAGACGGTATCGCAGGATTATCGACTGCCTCCCAAAATCTATTTTGCTTCCTCAGAGGAAGGTTTCCCGGAACAGGAACTTGGCGATGATATCGAAATCCGGATGTTCTTCGAGAAGGCCTTTTCCAATTCTTCGCAAGTTCGGCTGGCGGCAAGGGGAATATCCAGCATCTTCCCCGAAAAAGATCAGAACGCCTACCGGTTTGAAGACAAGCTGGTAGCAGGGCCGAGCGGTCTGGAAGTCATATTTACCTTAACGTCACTGAGCAAAAACGAAACAATCTGGTCGACCACCATTGCCGTGCCCGATTCAGCAGCAGATTATCCCGAAAAACTGGGCCCCATCGCCAGCCGGGTCGCCGGCACATATGGCGCAATCGCTACCGATCAGCGCCGGCAACTGCCTGAAGATGCAATGATCGGCTATGCGTGCCTCCTCCGGTTCGGAAGCTACCGCACCAATCGTGATCCAGTCTTGTTGCCAGTTGTCGAATCATGCATCAAAGAATCTCTTGCCGCGGACCCGCTCGATAGCCAGATTCTTTCCGCGGCTTCATTCATGTCCTTTTCGCGACAGGAAGCAACCGGAAGGAAGCCGGATCCGGAACAAGGATTGCAATATGCTCGCCGCGCAATGGTTCGCGGCAGAGAGGAATCAGCTGCGGTCTTCGCTCTCGCGAGAGCCAGTTTCTTCAATGGCAGCTGTACTCGCGGGAAAGAATATGCCTTGAAGGCCATTGAACTGGACCCGTATGAAGCGACCATCCAGGCGGAGACCGGCGCCAATCTCTTCGCCTGCAATGATCCGGACGCAACCAAATATCTGAGACGTGCGATCGTTTTGGATCCCCGGGGGTCGATCGTCGCCGAAACAGGCCTTGTGCTCACGTTGCTGTCGGAAGGCAAAGACAAGGAAGCACTTGCCTATGCGGAAAAAATCATCCCATCGAGCACCGGCGTGGGCCCATATTATGACCTCGCTATGGCCATGGTCTATGCCAAGAATGGCCGGATCCCGGAATCCCGCATATCATGGGACAAACTGGTCGCCGCCTATGGCAGCGAAGAAGAGGAAAGCCCCGACGAATTGCTCGGTCGCCTGATCACCAGTCCGGCATTGGCCCATCGGGCGCTCCTGCTGCTTTCCAGTACGGGCGTGATCACCGAATAAAGCGATCCGCCGGATCAGAAACTCGCGTTCAGTCCGTCGACCACGAACTGCACCGCAAGCGCGCCGAGAAGCACGCCAAGCACCCGGGTAATCACTGCCTCGACCTTGTTGCCCAGTACCCGCATCAGCGGGCCGGCAGAAAGCAATCCGAGCAATGTGATCAAAAGCACCGATCCCAGAGCACCGAGAATGACAAGCGCATTGTCGATACCGTCATGCTGGGACGTCAACAGCATGACAGCGGCAATCGATCCCGGTCCGGCGATCATCGGCATCGCCATCGGAAAAATCGATACATCCTCGATTTCCGGCGTTTCTATGATTTCCTGGGCCCGGTCTTCACGCCGTTCGGTGCGCTTTTCGAACACCATTTCAAGTGCGATCAGGAACAGCATGATTCCGCCGGCAATCCGGAAACTGTCAAGACTGATCCCCAGCGCGCCAAGCATCTGTTCCCCGAACAGGGCAAAAACCAGCAAGATAATCGCGGAAACCATGATCGCACGAACGGCCATGGTCCGGCGATCGCGCGGTGGCGCGCTGCTGGTCAGGCTGGCATAAATTGGTGCGCAGCCGGGCGGATCGATCACCACAAAAAAGGTGACGAAGGCGGAGATGAACAGTTCGATCATTGGGCTGGCGCAGCAACGCGATATTCATGAACCCGCCGGAAGCTGCCGTCATCCTGTGCCTGATCGACAAAGACGATGCGCGAGCCATCAGCCGCAAAAGCCGCATTCCAGATCAGGCTGCCATCGGCGGAGGCCCCGCTCTTACCCTTCCCCGTCGGGTTC
>CAJQNR010000165.1 GCA_905479715.1 uncultured Sphingorhabdus sp. | reverse complement strand
TCGAAGGCATTCAACGATTCCACCATTACCCGCAGCTGGTAATCAGCATCTCCGCTCATCAGATAGCATTCCATCACCTCCGGAAAATCGGCAATTGCCGTTTCGAAGGCTCGCAGGTGCCGGTCATCTTGCTGGTCGAGGCGAACGCGCACAAAGGCGGACACGGTAAGGCCGATGGCTTGCGGGTCAACCAGTGCCACATAGCCTGAAATCATCCCCTTCGCTTCAAGCTGGCGAACCCGGCGAAGGCACGGACTAGGCGATAGTCCAATTTTTTCCGCTAGATCGCTGTTTGTCATACGGCCATCGGTCTGCAGAGCGTCCAATATCCGTCTGTCAAATTCATCCAGTTTATTATTTGACATAATCTGCCTTAATATATCGATCTATGGTATATTTATGCCAATTTATTAGAATATAGCGCAACCATTAGCAAGGACATGTTGGCTGGAAGGGTCTATAAGCGACAGCCCAGATCCGGAGATTCAAAAATGGTGAAAACGGCGCAGCGTTCTAACGCGGAAACCATAAATGTGCTGGAAACGCTTGAAGCGCGTTTGCGCTGGCTTTCCTCCTGGACGGTCCATAACGCCAATCATATACGGCCCAAGCGCGATGGCTTGAAAGTGGGAGGGCATCAGGCAAGCTGCTCGTCGATGACCGCAATCATGGCGGCGCTCTATTTCCATGCGCTGCGACCCCAGGACAAGGTCGCGGTCAAGCCACATGCCGGGCCTGTACTCCATGCCATTCACTATATGCTCGGCAATCAGTCACGAGACAATCTGATAAACTTCCGCGGTCTTGGCGGTGTTCAGAGCTACCCCTCGCGCACCAAGGATAGTATTCCCGTTGATTTTTCAACCGGATCTGTCGGTCTAGGCGTTGCCGTCACGGCTTTCTCAAGTCTGGTGCAGGACTATCTCATCGCACACGGGCAGGTGAAAAACGAAGATGCGGGCAGAATGATTGCGCTGATGGGTGACGCTGAGCTGGATGAAGGCAATATCTATGAGTGCCTGATCGAAGGATATAAACATAATATCCGCAATTGCTGGTGGATCGTGGATTATAACCGGCAGTCGCTCGACAGCACCACCGCCGACCGGATGTTCCGGCGCTTTGACGATATATTCGAGACTTGTGGGTGGCGGGTGATCACGCTCAAATATGGCAAACTCCAGCAGGCAGCGTTCAAGAAGCCGGGCGGCAAGGCGCTAGAGGAGTGGATCGACAATTGTCCGAACGCCGATTTTGCTGTTCTGACCTACAAAGGTGGAGAAGCATGGCGTGAACGGTTGCTTTCAGACATCGGCGGCAAGACCAACGTCAAGAAGCTCCTCGCCAGCTATGATGATGACCAGCTTGCTGCGCTGATGACCAATCTGGGCGGTCATTGCATGGCCAGTCTGACCGAGGCTTTCGATGCGGCGGATGACGAACTGCCAACCATGTTCATCGCCTATACGGTGAAGGGTTTTGGCCTGCCGCTTGCCGGACATAAGGATAATCACTCCGGCATGATGAATCCGCCGCAGATTCACGGTCTGCGCGATCGGATGGGCATATCCGAAGGGGATGAATGGGAGCCCTATGCTGGACTTGGCGACAATATGGCCGCCGAGCTCAAGGCATTTATAGAAGACAGCGCCTTTGCCAGGACGCCGCCAGAGGATGAAGCGGAGGCTATTCCGGTGCCTTCTCGCTTCGTAATTCCCGATGGCGATGAACTGTCGACGCAGGCGGCCTTCGGCAGAATATTGTTTGACCTCGCCAAATCCGATGAAGAAATCGGCAACCGTATTGTGACCACTGCTCCCGACGTGACGCAGACCACGAATCTTGGCGCCTTTGTAAACCAGCGCGGCCTGTTTCGTCGTCAGGAAGTGGCCGACGTATTCCGGCAGGCAAAAGTCCCCTCTGCGCAAAAATGGGCTGCCCATGCGGCGGGCCAGCATATCGAACTCGGGATAGCGGAAAATAATTTCTTTCTAATGCTGACATCGCTGGGTCTCTCCGCACCGCATTTCGGGACGCGGCTGCTGCCGGTCGGCACGGTTTACGATCCTTTCATTGCTCGAGGTCTCGATGCGCTCAACTATGGTTGTTATCAGGACGCGCGCTTCCTTTTGGTCGGAACACCGTCTGGCCTGACTCTGGCTGGCGAAGGGGGCGCGCACCAGTCGATCAACACGCCGCTTATCGGCATGGGACAGCCCAATCTCGATTATTTCGAACCGGCATGGGCCGACGAGGTAGCGCTGCTGATGCGCCATGCTTTCGACCATATGCAAAAACCCGATGGCAGTTCTGTCTATCTGCGGCTGAGTACGCGCTCGTTTCCGCAGGTTGAACGCAGCAATGATGCCTGGGAGGCCGATGCTTTAAAGGGCGGCTACTGGCTACGGCAGCCCGGCCCAGAGGCTGAGGTCGCCATTGTCTTTACCGGTGCCGTTGCGCCCGAGGCATTGGAAGCATGGGAAAGCCTGTCGGAAGACATGCCGGGATTGGGGCTTCTCAATGTAACCTCGCCGGACTTGCTGCACCGCGGATGGTCTGCGCGCCGTGCCGGCCGCTGGAATGGTGCACAAACAGATATTGCGCCTTCCCATGCCGAACATCTCTTGTCAGCGCTGGCTCCAGGTGCCGGCTTGGTCACAATATTGGACGGCTCGCCGGGAGCCTTGTCCTGGCTGGGCGGAGTGAAAGGGATGCGGGTTAGTCCGCTCGGCACCGACCGCTTTGGCCAGACCGGCGATTTGCTCGACCTGTACCACGAATATCGGCTTGATGCAGAGGCTATTGTTGATGCGACCGCTGAACTGTTTCTGGAGAATTGAGATGGCGTTAGAAGTCGAAATGCCTGCATTGTCGCCGACCATGGAAAAAGGCACATTGGCTAAATGGCTCGTCGCCGTTGGCGACGTAGTCAAATCAGGTGATGTGATTGCCGAGATTGAAACCGATAAAGCGACGATGGAATTTGAAGCGGTTGACGGGGGGCGTATCGCCTCGTTTCTGGTCGCTGAAGGCACTGACGATGTTCCAGTCGGGACGATTATTGCAACCATGGCTGAAGACGGCGAAGAAGTTGCAGCGATGCCGGCCGTCAAGGCCTCCAAGTCTGTGATTAATGCTGAAGTTTCGGCGAAAAAGCAAAGACTTCCGTCTCCAGTCACTCCGGAATCAGGTCCCGTTTCAGTTCCAGTACATGCACCGGCTATTGCTGCGTACGGCGATAATCAGGCCGCCAATGCAACCCCGCTCGCTCGGCGCATCGCCAGTTTCAAGGGTCTTTCGCTCAGCGCTCTCAAAGGGTCGGGGCCGCGCGGCAAAATCGTCAAAGCCGACCTTGGCTTGCCGTCATTATTATCGTCTTCATCCACCATCATCGCGCAAGCAGATAAACCGCAAGTCGCTGTTGTCTACGATCCGCCAGCGGGCGTTCCGGTCGAGAGCGTCAAGCTCACGACGATGCGCAAGACTATTGCCCGCCGGTTGAGTGAATCCAAGCAAATGGTTCCGCATTTTTACCTGACCGTTCGCTGTAATCTCGACCCACTCCTCAAGCTTCGCAGCGAGCTCAACGGTAGTTTGGCAGCGCGGGGTATCAGGCTTTCAGTCAATGATTTCATGATCAAGGCCTTGGCCAAGGCGCTTGCCGAAGTACCGGACGCCAATGTCCAGTTCGGCGGTGATATGTTGCACCGGTTTAGCCGGTCCGATATTTCCATGGCCGTCGCGATTGACGGCGGTCTGATTACGCCAGTGATCCGGGACGCCGCATCGCTTTCCTTGTCCGCCATTGCAGAACAGAGCAAAGCGTTTGCGGCAAAGGCGCGCGACGGCAAACTGGAGCCCGCTGACTATGAAGGCGGCACGGCTTCCATCTCCAATCTCGGGATGTTCGGCATCGACGAGATGTTCCCCGTGATCAATCCCCCGCAAGCGCTCATCCTCGGTATCGGTGCAGGAATAGAACAGCCTTGGAAAGTGGAAGGAGGGATAGCACTCGCCACAATCATGTCCGCCACCGCCAGCTTCGATCATCGTGCAATAGACGGAGCGGTTGCGGCCAAGTTTATGGCTGCCTTCAAATCTTTGATCGAGAGCCCGTTGCTGATTATTGGCTAGCGTCGAATATTAGACATTGGCTAAAAATGGCGGGCGAATGTCCACCAGTTGGACAAATGTTCCAGTGACTGAGACGTAATTTTTGCCGCGTTGTATCGGCAAGTTTCATTTTGCCATCCGGTTGCCGTTGGACCCGTTGTTTGGATGGACGCTATTTGAGGTATTGCCATGCAAACAGCAGATTCTTCTCCCATTGGCGCCATCGCGCCGGCCGGCAGCTTTGAATTGAACCGGCAATGAGCTTAGCCAGGAAATTGCGGACGCGGCTTGAGCAGCGTGAAATCATTGTCGCTCCCGGCATCTATGATGCATTGAGCGCTTACAGAACCGAAGCGGCTGGTTTCGAAGCAGTATTTGCGTCAGGCTCCTCGCTGGCGGCGACGCATCTGGCGCGACCCGACATCGGGCTGTTGTCAGCAACCGAGACCACGGAAATTGTCGGGCGGATAACCGAACGAATTTCGATTCCGCTGCTGGTCGATGTCGATCAGGGTTTCGGGAATGATTATACCGTAGCGCGTACGGTCAAGCTGTTTGAACGCGCCGGCGTAGCGGCGCTACAGATGGAAGATCAGTTAGAGGTAAAGGCTGCGGAAGCGCCATTATCCCGGCCACTGGTTTCGACAGAAGTGATGGTCGGCAAAATCAAGGCTGCGCGCGATGCGCTTGTCGATCAGGACATCATCATCAGCGCGCGCAGCGACGCGATGAGCAGCGAAGGCTTCGAAGCGGCAATGGATCGCGCCCATGCCTACGTAGAAGCGGGAGCAGATATGATCTTCGTGGAGTCACTCACCAAACGGGAACAGATGGAAGAACTGGTGCGGCAATTGGGCGGGAAAGTGCCTTTGCTACATAATCTGCTGCGCAATGATGACGAGGTCACCGATGCGGCGACGGTCGAAGAAATCGGTTATAGTCTGGCCCTGTTTCCTGCGGTTGCGTTGGCTGCGGTTGGCGAAGCCTTGGACCACAGTCTGAGAGCGCTGAAGTCGCAGCCCTGCTTAGGAGAAATCGGTCCGAAAATTGATCGGATCGGAGCAGTTGAATATCTAAAATAACATAGGAAAAGGAACGCACTGATGATCAGACTATTCTATTCCCCGTTTCATACATTCGTCCATAAAGTCCTCGTGACCGCTCATGAATGTGGGCACTGGGACAATATCGATTTCATCGCGACTTTTCCGTTCAAGAATCTCGATGGCGAAGATCAGGGTGATGCCTATGATCTGACAGCTATCAACCCGCTCAGCAAGGTGCCGACGCTGGCAACCGAAACCGGGCAGGTCATTTATGGCAGTCAGGCCGTTTGCGAATATCTGGACTCGATTTCGGTTGCCAGGCGCATGTATCCCGAAGCCGGCCCGGAACGCTGGGATGCCATCACCCGGCTGGCCACAGGTGATACGATATTTGAAACGACCGTGCAGATGGTTGCCGAGCAATGGCAGCCCGAAGAGCAATGGAACATGAGTGTATTTCAGCGCTTATGGCCAAAATATATTGCTGCACTGGACAAGCTGGAACAGGACGCAAAAGCTGGCTGGTCGACGTTTGACGTTGGTCATGCATCCATGCTGCACGCGATCAGCTATCTCGGATTTCGGGTAGAATTTTACGATGCGAAAGACCCCATCCATCCGGATTTCAATTGGCGCCAGAACCGTCCCGCATTGTCCGATTGGTATGATGAAGCCATCGAACGGCCTTCGGTAAAATCCCATTATAACAAGGATTTCGAAGGCGATACCAGCGCCGAGCGATGCCAGCAGGCGATTCAGGATGTGCTCGCGCTACAAAAGGAACATGCACGATGATTGATTTCTATTATTGGCCGACGCCAAACGGGCATAAAGTTTCGCTCGCCCTGGAAGAGATGGAACTGGACTATACGGTCAAGCCCATCAACATATTGACCGGAGAGCAGCATAGTCCCGAATTTATAGCAATCAGCCCTAATAACCGGGTCCCGGCCATTGTCGATCATGATGGTCCGGACGGAAGCCCGCATGCGATTTTTGAATCGGGCGCGATTCTGCTCTATTTGGCTCAAAAATACGATAAATTCTGGCCCGTCGATCCGGTTGACCAGTCGCTGGTGACCCAGTGGCTGTTCTTTCAATGCGCCAATGTCGGGCCAATGTTCGGCCAGTGCGGCTATTTTAACGGCTATGCTGCGGAACGGATTGAACATGGCATCAACCGCTATTGTGGCGAAACAAAACGGCTCTATGGCTTGATCGACCGGCGGCTGGGCGAGCAAGAATATCTGGCAGGTGAAAATTATTCGCTGGCCGATATGGCAACCTTTCCCTGGATGATCGACAAACAGCAG
>CAJQNR010000164.1 GCA_905479715.1 uncultured Sphingorhabdus sp. | reverse complement strand
TTGCAACTCCGGTTTTACACCGAGGCTCGCAGGATAAGGCTGCGCCCAGAAATCATTCAAACTGGAATAGCCGAGCTCCGGCCGACCGCCGAGAAACTGCCGGGCGCGTGTCAAATCGGTGCCATTCTCTGCCAGCATGGCAAGCAGAATGGCCTGTTCCGGCCGCAAACTATTGATATTGATCGGGGACAGATCGGTTGTCGGCAAAGCGCAAAGCCAAGGCGCGATCTGCGAATAGACGCGATCCGTCACCCCTTTGATCGTTCTGAGTTCACTGATGTCGACGATCAAGGCATTGGCGGTGCGATAGGGCCTGTCCAATTGCTGATAATATTGATCTTCCGCGCCCCGGGGTCCTGCGACCGTATCACTATCGATCCAATCGGTGACGGACTGTGCGATATCGCTTGCATCTCCATCCAATATATCGAGCGTGATCATCAAACGCACAAACTGCGAAGCGCCAAGGGGGCGTGCCACGAAAATATCATCACGTTGAGACACCAGGCTGTTGATGTTGAAACAATTGCCGCCGTCCGCGAGGGTTGCAGACAATATCCCGCCGGGCACCGGAAACTTCTGTTCCTTGCCGTTCCAGCCGCCAGCATTGATCGTCCGGCCGGGAGAGGCCGACACGATCTCTTCCGCGGTCTGGATGCCAATCGATTCCGCAGCAATCAGATAGGCCTTGGCCTGCGACAATTCCCGCGCGTTGGAAGCGAGCTTGGTGGCCCCCGCCAACCGGTCAATCCCGTGCGCCGCCAGTATCGCGATCACCGCCACCAGCAGCAAAACCGTCAACAGCGCCGCGCCGCGCTCCTTGTCCGTCCCGATTTCCTGGAATTTGCTCACAGATAACCCGTTCCGACCAGAAACAGGTGACGATAACGCCGCCCATCCTGCTCAAACTGCATTTCGATTGCACGCGGCAGGTCGGTCAGCCTTTCGGTTTCCCAGCTACTCGACCACTTTCCTCGCTTGTCGCGAAAACGCAATTCGAAGGAACCGATGTTCGAGATCAGAACCGCTGGCTGATCGATCGATCCGCCATCGGTCATCCGGTAACGCCATCGTTCAAGCTTTCCGTCCTGCAACCGATATTCAATCCGCTCCAGATTGGATCGGGCCTGACCATTGATATTGCTTTGTCCGCCGCGAGTGAATTTCAAGAGCGCTTTTTCTGCCCCTCCGGTCTCGCTGGCAAAGGCCGGCATACGGTCACCGCGATCATCCCGATAGGTACGCGGCAACGTCTGGCTCAGATCCGCTTCCATCAAGGAAACGAAGCGCTGCATTTCTGCCATCTGGCCAAGCTTCCCGGCGGTCACCTCGTCGCTGTCGACCGCGGACCGCAACATGACCACCCCCGCCACCGACAACATCGCAAAAATGAACAGCGCGACCATCATCTCGACCAGAGTGAAGCCATCGCTATTACAGGATTCGGCAGGAGTTTTTTTCATCAGCCTCGCTTATATTCAGATTGGCCCCAGCCGCAAACAGCGGTTGCGATCAACAAGGAATCATTTATCGTAAGATAAGATAGTTAGGAACAATTTTGGACGTTCACATGACAGATGCCAATAATACATCGGCTGACTATCTCATGGCTTTGGGCAAGGTGCAGCGTTTTCCCCGCAAGGAAATAGAATTATGCATCGTCAAAAACTTCCTCAATCCGGAAGAATGCGCCAAGCTTATAGACATGATCGACCAGAAACGGCGGCCATCCGATATCGCCGATCCCAATGGTGACGATTATTTTCGCACCAGCGAAACCTGCGACCTCGATCATAGTGACGATTTTGTCGCCGAGATTGACGCAAAAATCTGTGCCTTTGCCGATATCGGCAAAGAGTTTGGCGAGCCACTTCAGGGTCAACGCTATGCGGTCGGGCAAGAATTCAAGGCGCACACCGATTTTTTTGATCCGGCCGGACAGGATTTCAGGAAATATTGTTCAGTCTCCGGACAGCGATCATGGACCTTCATGATTTACCTCAACAAGCCGGTGGCGGGCGGAAACACGCGCTTCACACATTTTAAAAAGAATTTTGCTCCGGAAACCGGAACCATGCTGTGCTGGAATAACCGCAATAGCGATGGTAGCGTCAACAACTGGACGCTGCACCACGGCATGAAGGTTCGCAGTGGTACAAAATATGTCATTACAAAATGGTACCGCGAGAAACCGTGGCCCTGGAACGGTTGAAATAATTGCAGCAAAATCAATGAAACTCAGTCGCTACCGCCCCGGCCCAGGCATGATGGTTTCCGCCGCATTCATCGGCCCCGGAACCGTAACCGCCTGCACTCTGGCAGGAGCAAATTTCGGATTCGCCCTGCTCTGGGCTCTGGTATTTGCGACGATTACGACGATCATTCTCCAGTCCTTTGCCGTCCGCATCGCGCTGGTCACCCAATTGGGACTGGCAGAAGCGATGCTGAAATCCGTCGCGTCGCCGATCGTCCGCGCTCTGGCGGCCCTGCTTTTGATTTCCGCGCTGGTGTTGGGCAATGCCGCTTATGAAGCGGGCAATATGTCCGGCGCAGCGCTGGGGCTGGAAGCCATAAACGGCGCGCCCCTCGCCTTTGGCATAGCGCCGGTGATTGTCGCCATAGCTCTGTTCGCTTCCGCCATGCTGATTTTCACAAAACCCAAATGGATAGAGAATGTCCTGATCCTGCTGGTGATGCTGATGAGTGCCGCCTTTCTTCTGACCTTTCTGTTGATCAGACCGGATCTCGGGGCCCTATTGCAAGGCTTTGTTCCGACCATCCCGGATGGAGGCCTGATGACCGCAATCGCGCTCATTGGCACGACAATCGTACCCTATAATCTGTTTCTTCATGCGGCCAGCGTGCGTGAACGCTGGGACAAAGAACAACTGCCCGAAGCCCAATTGGACACGACCATTTCGATCGGCATCGGCGGTCTCGTATCAATGACAATATTGGCGACCGCGGCTGCCAGTCTGTTCGGTAGCGGCGAGATAATCGAAAATGCGGTTGATATGGCCCAGCAGCTCAGCCCCCTGTTCGGGAGCATGGCAACCATAACGCTGGGTGCAGGATTATTCGCAGCGGGATTGACCTCTGCGATCACGGCACCATTGGCTACCGGATATATCGTGCAGGAGATTTTCAAATCCTCCCGCTCGCGCGCACCGTTTCAAATCGGCGCGCTGATCGTGATCCTGTCCGGTACCTTCGCCTCGCTATTGGGATATCGACCGGTTGAACTGATCTTTGTTGCCCAGATTGCCAACGGACTGTTGCTGCCCATCGTCGCGATTTTTCTGCTCAAGCTGGCCAATGACAAGCAACTGCTCGGCGAACAGGCAAATGGCCTCAAGGCCAATCTTCTGGGTGCTGTCATTTTGCTGATCACCACCGCACTGGGCTTCCGACTGATCGCAAGGGCGCTGGGATTCTGGCCATGACATCCAAGATCGACCTGAATGCCGATCTTGGCGAGGATGAAAATCCAGCGGGCATTGCCCGCGATGTCGGGATCATGGATATCGTCTCCAGCTGCAATATCGCTTGTGGTGGCCACGCCGGATCGCCTGATATCATGCGGACCATGCTGACCGCCGCAAAGGCCCGGGCGATCGCACCGGGAGCCCACCCGTCCTATCCGGATCGCGCCGGCTTCGGTCGACAATCGATGGATATCTCGCTGGAGA
>CAJQNR010000163.1 GCA_905479715.1 uncultured Sphingorhabdus sp. | reverse complement strand
TCGAGATAGCGAATGTCTTTTTTTACGGCTACAATCCTGGCGTCGGTCCGCGCGAGATCGCTGCGCAACGTCGCGACGCTGAGCGATAGTGGATAGAGCAGGATCGCAACCACAAACACCAGCGCGAGCCATCCCATTCCTTCGAGGCGCTTGACTGCTAGCTTCACGTCTCTCCACCATTGCAAAAAGGCGCGTCTGTACGCACCGCTGATCTGAGGGTGGCGGAGCGGGCCCGGGGATTAAGAGCCTGCTCCGCCGCGGCCGGACGCACCGCTTTGGCTGGTTTATGAAAGGTGGGTGCCGGTCGTATTTCGTTAACTTGAGGAAGATGGCGGGATCCGGCGGACTTCTGCCCGCTGCGATCACGCAGGAAATTCTTGACGATGCGGTCTTCAAGACTGTGGAACGTCACAACCGCCAGACGACCGCCGGGCTGCAACAATTTTTCTGCTGCGGCCAGTCCGTCTTCGAGTTCGCCCAGTTCGCGATTGATATGGATGCGGATCGCCTGGAATGTCCGGGTTGCCGGATCCTTCTTGTCGCCGGCACGAAAGCCCAGCGCTTTTCTGACCACCTGCGCAAGTTCGGACGTCCGGGTCAGCGGCCGTGCCGCTACAATCGCCTTGGCAATCCGCCGCGAGCGACGTTCTTCGCCATAGCGATAGATGACATCGGCGATGGCCTCTTCATCGGCTTCGTTGAGAAAATCGGCAGCGCTCTCGCCGTCGCGGGCCATCCGCATGTCTAGCGGCCCGTCTTTCTGGAAGGAAAAGCCGCGCTCGGCCTGATCGAGCTGCATCGATGACACGCCGATATCGAGGGTGACACCGTCAATATCTTCATCGGCGAGTATTTCTGCCATTTCGGAATAAAGCGCGTGGTGCAGGTTCAGCTTGCCATCGGATTCTTCAACCATTGCCTGCCCCGCCGCTATTGCATCGGGATCCTGATCAAACGCATGAACAATCGCGCCCGCACTGAGCATGGCGGCGCTATAACCACCGGCTCCGAATGTGCCATCGACGTGCGTCTCGCCAGGGGTGATGGCAAGCGCTTCGATTACTTCATCGAGCAGGACGGGAACATGGCGTGCAGCGGCAGCAGGGATCATTTCTGTTTCCCTCCGCTTTTCTGGCCGGCTTCTTTCAGATGATGTTCGACCAGACGCCGGTCGACCGGAACATCGTCGGTGGTGTCCAGCAAGACTTGGGGGTTCCAGAGACAAAAGGTCGTACCGATGCCGTGGAACAGGACATTATTGTCGAGCTGACCGATTTCACGCAGCTGCGGTGGCAGAATGAAACGACCGCTGGCATCAAAGCTGAGGTCCTGCAGCGACGAAAATTTCCGCGCACCTGCAGCATCCTTGTCAAAATCATCGCCGCGCGCGATCGCCGCTTCCCATTGTTTCTCAATTTCTGTGAGCATGTCGGCTTTGCGGCTGAGCCCGAAGCCGACCAGACAATTCCATTTTTCATGGGTACCGAGACACAGGGTACGGCCATCGCTGCTTTCCACCAGATTTTTGCGCAGAAAGGCGGGAACGGACAGTCGACCCTTGTCGTCTATCGCCGATATAGCAGAGCCTGAATATGCAAATGCACCTGACACAGCGGACGTCCTTCACCCCAACCGGAGGCAATAGTCTCCCCGCTTCAGAAGTGCGCTTTTCAGCGCCCTTCCGGAAACAGAATCCCGGACAGGAAGAAAACCCCGATAACGAAACAGGGTTATCAGGGGAACAGCGGGGATGGAAGGGGATTTTACGGGATTTTATGGGTACATATGTTTAACATATTGAAATATAGTTACTTTAATTTTTACCTTATTAATTTTGTGGTCGAAGCACCTGCGCTTAGTGTCTGGAAACGCCCAAAATATCTTCATTTCCCGAAGCCTCCGGAATCAATATGGTCCTGCACCAGTGAATCGATGAACCGCACCGCACCGCTATTCTGCGGTGACCGCCGGGTTGATTCCGGCCAATATGCTGCGTCCAGCAAATCTGCATCGGCGATGATCGACGCCCGCCCCTGCCCGACCGAACATTGAACGACAAAATCCGCAGCGCTCGACTTGCAGCGCACATTGGGAATCGCCTTTTCCGGGATTGGCTTGAGCATGCCGATTCCACGGGTGGCAAAGGAATAATTGCCGAAATGAACGTCGACAGGATCGAGGTCCGGTTCAGCATCGGCGACCAGTTCCAGTCCCCAGTGACCGAGCAATGGCGAGAGCAAGCCGCTCGCCAGAGGCCGCCGCCTGTCCCCGAGCGGCAGGGCCGACGGCCAGACCAGATCCGGATCGGTCAGGATGATCACGTCTCCGCCCGAACGCACCCATTCATCAAGAATTGCGAGGTCCGCGGGGGCCATGGCGCGAGGCTGCGCAAGCAGGACGATATCCGGATCATCCTGAGCTAGCGTTTCCAAACTGTCGACAGCCTCGATGTCATACTGGCCCTGCCAATATTTATAGATGACCGCAGGCTCGGAACCACCGGACAGAATGGATTCCATCGAAGCATCGTCACCCCATATCAGCGGCAGGCTGGTCATGAGCTGAATATGCGGCTTGGCCAGCGGCTGCTCGGGCGGAGTGTCCGACGCACTGCATTGTGTCAGCATCAACAGCGCCACCATAGCCGACGAGGCCGTCCGCCATAAACCCGGCAACTATCGTTGCTCCCGGTCCATCGGCGCATCAAGGTTCGGATCGGGCTTCAGGTCAGGCACCTTCTGTCCCGGAAGATTGGCGGAAGGTTTCTGAATCTCGGACTGTCCGGTATCGGGTGCCGGCCCCGGGGTGATACCCAATTCAGCGAGCGGCTCGGCCGGTTTTTCTTCCGGCTTGCTGGCAAGCGGAGCGGCGCCATCCTCGGCCTCGGCCTCGGCCTGCATTTCTTCCAATACGGTCTGTTCGTGGCTCGCTCTCTGGATCACGAAATTGGCGATACTGACCAGCAAAAGCACGGCAGCAAGACCAATCACACCCACCTGGATACGCTGCATCGTATCCTGTCGACTCGACGTTTGTGCCTTTTTATCCCTCATTGTCGAGCCACGGGAAAACCGGCAGTCCCTTTTCTTTCAGCCAGGCGGCATTGTAGAGCGAAGAGAGATAACGGAAGCCGGTATCGCACAATATCGTCGCAACCCGGCTGCCCGGTCCAAGTTCCTTGCCGAGAGCGATCGCACCGGCGACATTGATGCCCGATGACATGCCGAGGCACAGCCCCTCTTCCATCAGCAAATGTTCGACCCAGACCAGAGCTTCCTCGTCGGAAATGCGATATTGCCGGTCGACCGGCGCATCTTCCAGATTGCCGGTAATCCGGCCCTGTCCGATCCCTTCGGCGACGCTACTGCCCTCGGACTTGAGCTCACCATGGGCATAATATTCATAAAGCGCAGCACCATGCGGATCCGACAAGGCGATCGTGATATTTTCGTCTTTCGCCTTCAGCCCCATGCCGACACCGGCCAGCGTACCACCGGTACCGACGGCGCAGGTAAAGCCGTCAATCTTGCCGTCCATCTGATCCCAGATTTCCTTGGCCGTGGTCTCGATATGGGCGCGGCGGTTGGCGACATTGTCAAACTGGTTGGCCCAGACGGCTCCTTCGGTTTCCTCCGCGATCCGGCGCGATGTGTGCACAAAATGGCACTGGCTGGAATAAGGCGCAGCCGGCACCGTGATCAGTTCCGCACCAAGCGCACGCAACGTATCCATTTTTTCCCGGCTCTGGGTTTCCGGCATGACAATGGTCGACTTATAGCCTTTGGCATTGGCGACAAGCGCGATGCCGATTCCGGTATTGCCTGCGGTTCCCTCGACAATCCGCCCGCCGGGCTTGAGCTGCCCGCGTTCCTCGGCGTCCTGAATGATGAACAGCGCCGCGCGGTCTTTCACCGAGGCACCGGGATTGGCAAATTCGCACTTGCCGTAGATGTCGCAACCCGCCGCTTCGCTTGGGCCCGCAAGTCGGACGAGCGGGGTATTACCGATAAGGGCGAGGCTGTTTGGTATAATGGTCATAGAGCAATACATAGTGCGTGCGATTTCGCGCCGCAAGCTTGAAGCCTTTTCAGGGTCGATAGCATTGCTTTAGTCGTGCTCCGGCGACGACGATTCTCCAAAATTGCCGGTACGCAGCGCAAGATTATCATGCTAGGCCAATGAAAACTTCCAGCGTAAAACAAGGGATAAACGCAGCATGTTCGAGAAAAAATATGAATGTTTCGATGTCGAAATAGAAAATCATATCGCCCATATCCGGATGAACCGTCCGGAAAAACTCAACAGCATGAACAAATCATTCTGGAATGATTTGCCGGAAATTGTCGAGGACATTGATATCAACGCCCGCGCACGGGTCATTGTCATCAGCTCCACCGGCAAGCATTTTTCCGCCGGGATGGACCTGTCGGTTTTTGCGCCCCAGCCGGACAAAAAAATCGATGGCGCGGACAAGCATGTGCTCGCGGAAATGTTCCGCTCCAACGTCAAACGGATCCAGCATAGTTTCAACGCGCTGGAAGAAGCCCGCATGCCAGTCTTGTTTGCGCTTCACGGCGGCGTTATCGGCGGCGCAATCGACATGATCAGCGCGGGCGATATCCGCTGGTGCACCAAGGATGCGATATTCTGCATCCAGGAAACCAATATCGGTATGACCGCCGATGTCGGTACCTTCCCGCGGCTGCAACGCTATATTCCCGAAGGCTGGGTCAAGGAAATGGCGTACACCGGACGCCGGATCGACGCCGCCAAGGCCAAGGAAATCGGTCTGGTCAACGACATATTCGAGACACAGGAAGAGTGCCTTGCTTATGTCATGGAAACCGCGAAGGAAATCGCGTCCAAATCGCCGCTGGCGGTTACCGGCTGCAAGGTGCTGATCAATTATGGCCGTGACCATGATACAGCCGACACGCTGGACTATATCGGCGTCTGGAACGCCGGCATGTTCCCGCCTTCCCATATTCAGGAAGCGGTCGCCGCCATGGGCGAGAAACGCGAACCGGACTTTCCCGATCTGTTGCCACTCAGAACCACTGCGCTCTAGTTTCGCACGCGCGATCCATAGATGATAAATTTTATATTTGCCCTGATCCCGGTGGTCCTGATCACCGCACTGGGATGGCTGCTGGCGCACAGGAATTTCCTGGCCACCGACGGATGGCGCGCAATCGAACGACTGGTCTATTTCATTTTCTTCCCGGCATTGATCATCAATGTTCTGGCCAGCGCTTCTTTTGAGACCGTGCCCTGGGCCATGGTGCTGGTCCTGATCGGTTCGCAAGTGGCGCTGGCTGCGATGGGGCTGCTGGCGAAACGGGCCGATGACGGACCGCGAAAGGGATCGATCATCCAGTCCAATGTCCGCTGGAATACCTTTGTCGGACTGTCCATTGCCAGCGCCCTGTTCGGCGAGCCGGGGCTGGCCCTGATGGCGATCGCGGTCGCGGCTCTGACGCCGACCGCCAATGTCATCTCGGTGCTGGCCCTGACCCATTTTGCCGAAGATACCGGAGCGGCAAAACCGCATGTGATGATGGATATGATCCGCAATCCGCTGATCATCGGCTGCGTGATCGGCATCGCGCTCAATCTGCTGGGCATTGCGCCCACCGGCATTGCCGAGAAGGTGCTCGACATATTGGGCCAAGCCACCCTGGCGCTCGGACTGCTGGTGGTCGGCGCGGCGGTTGATCTGGAAGCCTTCAAACGGGCGGGCCACACCACTTTGACATGGTCCGCGGTGCGCCTGCTGGGCTTTCCGCTCGTCGCTCTGGCCGCCGGACTGCTGCTCAACCTTGCGCCAGACAGTCTCGCAATCATCATGATCGCCGCTGCCACGCCAACCGCGAGCAGCGGCTATATATTGGCACGGCAGCTCGGCGGCGATGCCACTTTATCGGCCAATCTGGTCGCGGTGCAGACGGTGTTTTCCGTCCTGACGATGCCCGCCATCTACGCGCTCTATTTGCTGACTCTGGGCTGACAAGCCCGCCTCACCCCTCTAGCTGAGATCAAATTTCTCCGGCACGAATTTCGCCAATATCTTGTCGCAACCCGCATTGTTGCGCTGGAAGCAGTCATGCGCTTTCATCGCTTCATAATGGGCAACCAGCGCGGGCCAGCGAGATTTGTCGGGCAGCCCTGCGAGCATGTCGGTCTGGGCGATCTGCGCCGCGACGGATATGTCGGCAATCGTGATCGTCTCACCAATGAAATGGGAGCGGCCATCAAGATATTGCTCGAGATAATCCCACAGCGGCGGCAATTTTTCATTCCAGGTCTTGCGCGCCGTTTCGAGATCGGGCTCCTTGCGCTGGAAAATATTGAAGATGATCGGCCGGAACAATCCCATACCGCCGGCCATCGCCATGCCCGTATCGGCATATTCCTCGAGCCACAGCGCCCGGCCATGGTCGAATGCATCATCGGGGTAGACCGCCGGTTCCGGCTGCAGTTTCTCCAGATAGCCGCAGATTGCCGAGCTGTCGGTGATCGTACCGGCGGCGCCTTCTTGGGCGATGTCCCGGTCGCGCAAGGACGGAATGCGGCCGAGCGGGCTGATTTCCTTGTACCAGTCCGGCATGCCCATGACATTGACATCCTCGCAGTCATAATCGAGGCCCTTGAGCGCCATCACCGCCTCGACCTTGCGCTGGAAGGGGGACAGAGGCGAGCCGTAGAGGACGAGGGATGCAGTCATGGGTGTTTTCTCCTAATATTTGGAAGCTCCATGCCGGATTGTTCGGAGATTGAAAACCCCCGCCCTGCTCCTTCTCCCGTGAGTGAGAAGGATGCGCAGACTTGGCAGCTTGCTGCCTAGGCGTAGCTGGATGAGGGTGTTCTATCCCCTCGACAGTGGACCACCCTCATCCAACTGCGGCTAATCCTGACGGATAAGCCTTCGTATCCTTCACCCTCAAGGGAGAAGGCGATTGATGGGAAACTTGTTTCAGGAATATTCAATCGCCACCGCATCAGCTGCTTTCTTCGCCAAAGCCCTCGCCGCATCCGTGTCTGCCCCCGTAGCCAGCGCTACCGCCATCCGCCGATAGGGCCTCGTCACCGGCTTGCCGAATATCCGCACATCTACTTCCGCGCCTTCGCTGCCCAATGCCAGAGCTTCTGCGACGCCGGTAAATTCAAACTGCCCGCTCTCCCGGTCGGCCAGGATCACGGCGCTGGCGCTGGCTGGCGCGGTTAGCGCGATATGGGGAATGGGAAGCCCCATGATCGCACGGGCGTGGAGGTCGAATTCGCTGAGATTCTGGCCGATCGAGGTGACCATGCCGGTGTCATGCGGCCGCGGGCTGAGTTCGGAAAAGATCACTTCGCCCTGTCTGGTGACAAAAAACTCGACTCCGAACAGGCCCCAGCCCTTGCCGCCGCCGCCAAGATTTTCGACGACCTTGCGCGCCATGTCCTGCGCGGTGGCGAGCGCCGCTTCGGTCATCGCCGCCGGTTGCCAGCTTTCCTGATAATCGCCGCGTTCCTGCCTGTGGCCGACGGGCGGACAGAAGATCACGCCATCGCGCGTGCGGACGGTCAGCAGGGTGATCTCGTAATCAAAGTCGATGAACTGCTCGACAATCACCCGCGCCCGGTCCCCGCGCATGTTGGCGACGGCATATTCCCACGCGGCTTCCAGATCAGCCTCGCTATCAACCTTGCTCTGCCCCTTGCCCGAGGACGACATCACCGGCTTGATCACCAGCGGCAAACCGATATCGGCGGCGGCGCTGGCGACTTCGGCAAAGCTTTCGGCATAATGATAGCGCGAGGTGGTCAGGCCGAGTTCCTTGGCCGCAACGTCGCGGATCGCGTCACGGTTCATTGTCAGCTGGGTGGCGCGCGCCGATGGAACGATGTGGAACCCTTCACCCTCAAGTTCGGCGAGAATTTCGGTACGGATTGCCTCGACCTCCGGGACTATCAGATCGGGCCGGTGTTTTTCAGCCGCCGCGCGCAATTTCTGACCATCCAGCATCGAGAATATCTCCCGGCCATCCGCGACCTGCATCGCGGGCGCATCATCATAGGCATCACAGGCGATGACATAAGCACCGAGCCGCTTGGCGGAAATCGTGAATTCGCGGCCCAGTTCGCCGGAACCGAGGAGGAGGATTTTTTTGGTGAAGTTCATGGGGGCGTTATGTTGAGATCGGCAGGACGGCGCAAGTGCAATATATCCTCCCCGTTGCGCAGCAGTGGGGAGGTGGCAGCCGGAACGGCTGACGAAGGGGCGGCCCCTCCACCACGCTGCGCGCGGTCCCCCTCCCCAAAGCTTCGCTTCAGGGAGGAAATATGACAACTAGGCCCTCACCCGTCATCTGCCACCTGTTGCTTTTCTGTCACGATTAACGGCAATAAACACCCGTTTTATCGAGTCCGTGCGATTAGTATTTGATATATTATATCATTACACCTATCTGACAGCCAATTCCAACCTCCAGCAGAGAAGAGATAATCTTGTCCCATAGAAAATTCCTGATTTCCGCCGCAATCCTGGCATTGCCAGCCGCACCGGCCTTCGCTCAACAAGATAATAGCGCCGAACAGCGCAGCAAAGGACTGTCCGACGATTTCCACAATGACGACATGATTGTCGTCACCGCTCCCTATGTTGATCAGCTCGACATATTGGCGGGAACCTCGGTGCTATCGGGAGACGATCTCGCGGAAGACCTGCGCGGCCAGATTGGCGACAGCCTGACCGGCCTGCCCGGCGTTTCGTCCACCTCTTTTGCCCCCGGATCGTCGCGCCCGGTATTGCGCGGCTTTCAGGGACCGCGGGTGCGCGTGCTGACGGACGGTATCGGTTCGCTGGATGCGTCCAATACTTCGGTCGACCATGCGGTTACGATCGATCCGCTAACCGCTCAGCGCGTCGAAGTCTTACGCGGTCCTGCGGTCCTGCTGTTTGGCGGTGACGCCATCGGCGGCGCAGTCAACGTGATCGACAAGCGTATTCCCCGCGACATTCCGGACGATGCCGTCCATGTCGACGCGATTGGCGGCTATGGCAGCGCTGCGGACGACTGGAGCATCGCCGGATCGGTCGACGTGCCCCTGACCTCCAAGCTGGTGATCCACGCCGACGGCAGCTTCCGCGACACCGGCGATGTGAATATACCCGGTTATGTTCTGGCCCCTGCGCTGCGCGCAGAAGTGCTGGCTCAGGCTGCTGAAGAAACCGAAGAGGGCCATCTCGACGAGGCAGAAGAGCTGACCGAGACGGCCAACCAGAGCGGCCGGATCGACAACACTGCGAGCCGCACCCAGACTGCCGGTGCCGGGATCGCCTATATTGATGATGGCGGACATCTCGGCTTTTCGGTGAGCTATTATGATACAGATTATGGCGTTCCCTCCCGCCCCGGTACCGAACATGCCCACGGCGAGGAAGGTGAGGAAGTAGAGGAAGACCATGAGGAAGAGGCACCCGTAACCATCGGCCTCGAACAGATTCGAGTCGATCTGCGTGGCGGCGTCAATATGGGCGGATTTTTTGAAGCTCTCAATTTCCGCGCCGGCTATTCCGACTATGAGCATACCGAATTCGAGGGTGACGAAATCGGAACCGTCTTTTCCGTGTCCGGCATAGAAGCCCGCGCCGAACTGGTGCAGGCGGATCATGACGGCTGGCGCGGCGTGATCGGGACCCAGGTACTGGTTCGCGATTTCAACGCTGTCGGAGAAGAAGCCTTCGTGCCCAAGAACAGTCTGGAAAGCTGGGCCTTGTTCACCGTTCAGGAAGTTGACCTCGGCAACTGGGAAGTGGAAGGCGCGATGCGCGTTGAACAAACCGACATTGCCGCCAACAGCATCAGTTTCGACCGCAGCTTCAACACATTGTCCGGTGCCATCGGCCTTGCCTATGCTCCCGATGACAGCGCCCTGAAGATCGGCACCAATATCTCCCGGTCGGAACGTGCGCCCTCGGCAGAAGAACTGCTCTCCGACGGGCCGCATATCGCGACCCAGGCCTATGAAATCGGCAATGCGGGTTTCACCACCGAGAAAAGCTGGGGCGGCGAGCTATATGCCCGCTGGGATAGCGACAATGTCCAGCTGAGCGCGACCGCCTATGCCAATTTCTTCGATGATTATATTTTCGAGGCGGAAACCGGTGCCGAGGAAGACGGCCTGCCCGTCTTCCAATATTTCCAGCGCGATGCGACTTATTATGGCTTCGAAGCTTCGGCGTCGGTGGTGTTCGCGCGAGCAGGCGGTTTCGACTTCATCGCCGACGGCGTGGCCGACTATGTCCGGGCCAAGATCAACAATGGCGGTGGTGCGGTTCCCCGGATCCCGCCGCTGCGGCTGCTTGGCGGGCTCAAGGCGCATAGCGACAATCTCGATCTGCGCGCCGAAGTCGAATGGTCCGATGACCAGAACAAGGTTGCCGCCTTTGAAACCACGACCGATGGGTTCACCATGGTCAACGC
>CAJQNR010000162.1 GCA_905479715.1 uncultured Sphingorhabdus sp. | reverse complement strand
AAGGCCCAGTAGAACCGGTCACAATAATCCAGATATTCCGTCCATTTGCTATCGCCGAGCAAATCGCCCCGGGCGACCTTGATCTCGACAATGACAATCTGCCCCTTGGCATCAATCCCCATCAGGTCGGCCCGACGCCGGTTTCGCAAACTGACTTCGGGCAAGACCATGATATCATGCCTCAGAAACATCCGCGCGACACCGCGGGCAACCGCCTGTGCGCCGTTCAGTTCACCAGCCGTTGTCAACAGGCCAGAAGAATCGTCGATCGTCGTCATGGAAGCAGGCTAGAACATAAAAAGAACAAAATAAAGGCCCCCGTGAGGGAGCCTTTATGAATTACCTATGTCCGGAGCGACTAGCGATAGAAGATATGATTGTCGATTGTCGCCATGCGCTTGAGGCGCCAGCCCGGAGAAACATAACGGGCGTGGAAGAAAAGCGCGCCTTCGACGGAGCTTTTCCAGCCATCATTCATCGCAATCTTGGCAATCGCCACTGCATTGCGCCAGTGCCGGCCGCCGGTTTTGATCGGAGGCATTTTGCCGCCGCGAACAAAGGAGAACTGGCTGCGCTGGAAAACAACCCCGCAGATGCTGTCCGGAAAACGGGGCGAAGCGGCACGCGCGAGAACAACCCGGGCTACGGCCAGCTGGCCTTGCAGGGATTCGCCTTTGGATTCAAAATAAACGGTCCCGGCCAGACATTGCATTTCGGGATCAAGCGAACCTTCAACCGATTGCTGGCGCACCAGCTGACGCAAGGATAGCGCGCCATCGTTTGTAAAATCGGAATCGCCGTCAAAAGTGCCTTCCACTTCGCCGTTGGCAATCTTGTCTGCCTCGACAACATCTTGTGGAATTTCGGCAACAACTTCCTGTTGTTCGCCAAATATGATGGCATTGTTCGATTCGTCCTCTTGCAGGAGAGCCGGATCGACGAAAATTTCGGATTCAGGAGTCTCATCGCTTGCTTCCAACGCGAAGGACACATCGGTGACGGACAAGGCCGCGACCGTAGTAAGAGCAAGCGACAAAGCGCTTGCGGCACGAAAAATTTTGCTCATAAACCTGTTTTTTTATGCGGTGAGACCAGAGCGGCTCATGACTTTTCCGTCATTACCGCCAAAAACAGATCCGAAATTCAAAGCGTGGATCTGTTTCTGTTCCCCCCGACTGCGTGTTTACCGCCTGTCGTTCCCGACAAACCTAACGGCAACCTGCGCATCAAAGTTGAACGCCAAATATGGTTCTGGGTGATAAAGTCAAGTTTACTGACCGATTTGGGCGATGAGCCGTTCCGCATCCGGGATGTCCAGTTCAATTAACCATATATCGGGGTCAAATCGAAATCTTTGGGCTATATAATCAGTTAATTTCTTATTATTATCAGTAGCTTGTGGCCATATCTGCTGCCAGTTCGGGGAGCCGTCCAGCGACGGCATATTCTCCAGGAGCTTAGGGTTTTCGCCCTTTTCTAAGCATTGAATCAGAATAGATCCGGATATTCGGTCACCCTTTTTCAGCACCGCGCCGAAGCCGCCATTTTGATTCACGAGTCTGAGAAGGGTTTTTACCTTCATTTCCGCAGAAAGCCGCGGTTCAATCATCCTTTTTATAACCGGGCAGTGATGCCAGCGGGATATGCGACCGCATGAAGGTACCAGTGCCACGGGCTATTTCGTCACCATCGCAATCGACCAGCCGCGCGTCGGCGACAAACACCCGGCGTTTACCACTAACCCAGCGCCCTTCCGCTATGACCGGTCCGGTCTTGAGCGGCTTGGTAAAGAGCAGGTTGAAGGCGGTGGTCAGGATGAAGCGGTCGGACACCAGACTATTGGATGCGTAAAAGGCGGCATCGTCGAGCATCTTGAAATAGGTAGTGCCATGCACTGCCCCGGCGGCATGATAATATCGTTCATCGACATCGAAAAATATCTTTGCCTTGCCCGCTTCAGCAATTTCCAGCCGCGACTTGAACAGCTGGTTTATCGGCGCTTCCGCATAGAGCCGCTCGAGAGCCCGAAAATGTTCCTGTGCGCCCCCTTTTTCCATAGCCTTGTCCGATTCATCTGTCATGGCGAGGATCAGGCAGCCCGCTGCTCGCGCTGTTTGCTCAACAGAACATATAGGGCGTCCTGACCCGATGCACCGCGGAGCTTGGCAACCATATTGTCATCCCGCAAAAAACGGGAGATCTCGGCCAGCGCCTGTAAATGCTCGACCCCGCCTTTTGCCGGCGACAGCAGCGCGAATATCAGATCGACCGGCTTGCCGTCTTGCGAATCGAACGCAACCGGCTCGGAAAGACGGAGGAAAACACCGACGCAACGGTCAAGATCGGCCAATTTGGTGTGCGGTATGGCAATCTCTCTTCCGAATCCGGTTGAACCCAGAGCTTCACGGGCCGTCAGGCCCGCGTGTACCGCTTCTGCATCGAGATGATAGCATTCCTGCGCGATCTTCCCGATCGTGCGGAAAATTTCATTCTTGCCGCCGTCGCCGGGGCAATCCCGGACGGCAGCGATATCCAATCGAACGGACATGATCGTCATCATTCATTCCTTCTGTCCCGGCAATATTCGTGCAAATCCGCAAATATTCCGGACTTTGGAAGCCAGTGTGCTGTTGGACCAGTCGGCAAAAATGCCGAATCAGCGGCCCGTGGACGACAGGACCGCCCTATCAGCTATGCGGCTCCACCCATCCAATTGTACCATCGGGGCGGCGATAGACCATATTATGGGTACCAGTGCCAGAGTTTTTGAACAATAGCGCGGTGGTATTGCGCAAATCCATCATCATCACCGCGTTCGATACGCTGGCTTCGGGAATATCGGTGCTGGTTTCGGCAATGATCGGAGGGCTATCACCATTGACTTCGCTCTCGTCTTCCTCGTCCATCGATTCAAACACCCGGTAGGCCGCTTCTTCCTGCTTCGCAGCATATTGCGCCTGAAGATGATGATCGTTGAGCCGGCGCATGTAACGCCGCAGCTGTTTTTCGATTTTGTCAGCGGCATTGTCAAACGCCTGATGGGCATCGCCCGCTTCAGCATCGGACTTCAAGGTCAGGCCCTGCATCACATGAGTCACAATATCGCATTTGAACTGGGCATGGGGGGCTTTGCTGATGGTGACATTCGCTGAAATGGCCTTGGCAAAATATTTGCTGGCAATCGCATTCATTCGATCCTCGGCGTGGGTTTGCAGTGCATCACCGGTGTCGACCTGGTGTCCCGAAACACGAACTTCCATAATATTCTCCTCTTCATTCTGTATCGCTACACAATTGGCGATACTGTCTTATCTCTCAAATCTCTGCCCAAAGAGGGTCTTTTATACCCTCGATAAATATCTTGTGCCGCTCCATTTCCTCCGCGGTCGCGTGATGCTCTCGCGGTGCCATAAATGCTCTGCGTTCCGCTCGCTGTGATGTGGGTTGCATGTTGGCAAGATCTTTTTGCCGCTTGCTTTCCTCCGCCAGACCAAGGCCGATTTGGCGGCCACCGGTCAATTCGATATAGAGCTGGGTCAGCAATTCCGCATCGAGCAACGCGCCATGTTTCACCCGGTGGCTACGATCGATACCATAGCGCGAGCATAAGGCATCAAGCGACAATTTGGCGCCGGGGTGCTTGGATTTCGCAATCGCCAATGTATCGATCATGCGAAAACGGGATATCTCCTTGTAACCGCACAGAAGCAGTTCGGCGTTGAGAAAATTGAAATCAAATTGCGCGTTATGAGCAACGAGTTTCGCATCCCCCAGAAAATCCAGAAGTTCCTCTGCCCCATCTGCGAACAGCTTTTTGTCGGACAGAAACACATCCGACAATCCGTGCACATTCTCGGCGGCCTTAGGCATCGCCCGTTCGGGGTTATAATAGCAATGGAAGGTCCGGCCGGTTTCGATCCGGTCGATCATTTCAATACAACCGATTTCCACCATCCGGTCGCCATTTTGTGGATCAAAGCCGGTGGTTTCAGTGTCGAAAATTATTTCCCGCATAAACTCAATATCGGACCGAACTTTGGGTTACGCAAGAGATGCTTTCAGTTTTTGAACAAGTTTTTGAACCTGCCGACGCGTTTCGGCGTGGGGCAGGGATGTATCGATCACAGAATCCGCTCTTTTCCGCTTTTCAGCATCCGGCATTTGCAGTGCCTTTATCTGTTCGAACCGCTCTTCGGTCATGCCGGGCCGTGCCAGAACACGGGCGCGCTGATCATGGTCACCGGCCGATACCACAACGATATGGTCCACACCCTCGGCACCGGATTTTTCAAATAACAGCGGAATGTCGAACAGGATCATCGGCCGGTCCCGATGCTTCTCGATAAAGGCCAGACGCATTTCTCCGACCGCAGGGTGAATCAGTCTTTCGAGCTGCTGCAATGCCTCCGGATTGCCGAGCACCGCCGCTCCCAGTTTCTGTCGGTCCACCCCCTCGCTGCTCGTGCTTCCGGGAAACAGGCCCTCGATCGCCTCGACCAGGGCGCCGCCCGGCCCCTGCAACTGATGGACGGCGGCATCGGCGTCGAACAAGGGAACCTCTTCGTCGACAAACATTTGCGCCACGGTGGACTTGCCCATCCCGATGGAACCGGTCAGTCCGATAATATAGGGTCTTTCACGCGCCGTCATGCGATCAACAGCTTTCTGAGTTCTTTATCATCTTCCATCGGCGGGGTAGCGCCAAAAAACAGCTCAAAGGCAAGCGCCGCTTGACCGATTAACATGTCGAGACCGTCAACTACGGCCAAATCGCGTCGCTTGGCCGCCTTCAAAAGGCCGGTCTCCAGGGGCGCATAGACAAGATCATAAACCAGGGCATCGGCGGGCAGGGGATCAAGGTCCAGCTCTAGCGATGCCTTGCCCGTCATGCCGAGCGGACTGGCATTGATCAATAGATCGGCCTCCGGCAAACGCGCGTCCATCGGAAGCACGCCGCCCTTGAGGGAGGATTGCATCAGCAGGCCGGTCGCTTTCAGACCGCTACGCGCGACGAAGGTAACTTCCCCGATCCCGACTTGTTTCAGGGCGAACAGGACCGCCCGGGCCGCGCCACCCGACCCGAGAATGACCGCGTGTTTTCCCGACCAGTCGGTATCGGCAATCGGGGCCATAAAACCGGCCGCGTCGGTATTTGTGCCGATCAGACTACCGTCGGCCTGGCGCACGATGGTGTTCATCGCGCCGATCTTGTCACGGACGCCGCCCGGATCGCTGACCAGATCCATGATCTCTATTTTATGCGGCAGGGTCACGTTGCAGCCCCGCCAGTCCGGATCCGCACGGCGCTGCCCGATATAATCGACCAATTCAGCCGGTGTGACATGGCGAGCGCGATAGTCCGCCTCGATCGCAAGCCGGTCGAGCCAGAATCTGTGGATCAGCGGCGACTTGCTCTGCGTGATCGGATCACCGATGACTTCGGCATAAGGAATAGATGTGGTCATGACGTCAAAATACCTCGAATTCGAAGATAGTCCAGAAGGTGCAGCAAAGGCAGGCCCATGATCGTGAACTGGCTGCCGCTGATAGCCGAAAAAAGCTGAACACCCCTGCCCTCGATCTCGTAACAGCCGACGCAATGCCGGATATTGTCCCATTCGGATTCGACATAATGTTCGATAAACGCATCGCTCAGCGGCCGGACCGAAAGCGTTGCAATATCAATATGACGCCATACCGCTATTCCCTGTTCGGCAATCACCGCAGCGCTGAACAGCTTGTGCTTCTTGCCCGAAAGCAATTTGAGATGCGCCATGGCATCCGCAGGATCGGACGGCTTGTCGAGCATCGTTCCGTCTTCCAGCGCCAGAACCTGATCAGCCCCGAGAACCAGCCCGGCACCGATCCGCCGGGATAGCCGGACGGCCTTGGCTTCGGCCAGCGCATCGGCCAGATTGCGCGCGGTCACGCCTTCGCTCTTCAACCCTTGCTTGAGGGCATCCTCGTCAACATTGGGTGCCATCGACTCCACCGCGACGCCGGCGGCGGCCAGCATCGTGCGCCGGACCTGACTTTTTGATGCCAGAATCAGGGACATATCATTCACCGACCGGCGCTTTCACACTGTCTCCCGCGGCAATATGCCGCTCGTTATAGAGGTTGATGATCGCCGCCGCCGATTCCTCGATCGACCGCCGCGTCACGTCGATCATCGGCCAGCCATTGTCAGCAAACATACGGCGGGCATATTGGGTTTCGGCCTTGACCTTCTCTTCGTTGACATAGTCGGTTTCCGGTGCCTGATTCAGCGACAGCAACCGGTTGCGCCGTACCTGGACCAGCCGCGAGGCACCGGTGATCAATCCGACAATCAGCGGATTCTTCAGATGAAACAGCGCATCGGGCGGAGGCGATTCCGGGACAATCGGAATATTGGCGGTCTTGAAGCCACGATTGGCAAGATAGATGGATGTCGGTGTTTTCGAGGTTCGGGACACACCGGCAAGCACGATATCGGCCGCTTCCCAATTTTCCCACCCGACACCGTCATCATGGGCGATGGTGAACTGGATTGCTTCGACCCGGGCAAAATAGGCCGCGTCCAATATATGCTGACGACCCGGCCGCGCCTTGGCTTCCTGTCCCAGCATGTTGGACAGGGCATCGGTTACTGTATCCAGCGCGGGAACCGACGGCAGACCCAAATGCCGGCATTCCCGTTCAAGCTTTGCCCTGATATCGCGGTTGACGATGGTGAATATGACCAGTCCGGGATTGGCTGCCACTTCGGTCAATATCCGGTTGAGATGCTTCTCGGAACGGACCATGGGCCAGAAATGCTTGATAATCTCTACGCCATCAAACTGGGCAAGCGCGGCCTTGGCGATATTTTCCAGCGTCTCGCCGGTGGAATCCGATAGCAGATGGAGGTGAAGCCTGTTCATGGTCTAAGCTTTGTGATTTCACGGTGGATAAAGCAAGGGATGAAGTTGGGGATAAATGCTTCCCCTATATCCTTCCCCGACTCCCGCAAATCTATCCACAGCGGACCAACATTGACAGATTCCATCCACAATCTGTGGATAGCGGGGATGAAAATTCGGAATCGGTTAAATTTTCATTAAGACCCGCCTGTCAATCTGTTTGTATTTGCGGTGCTGGCGGGTTACCGCCTTTTCCACGCTCTATCATCAACAACAATTTAATATAAATACTTAGATAATAATAATGGATGACCGTCTTTCTATGCCGAACGAAACCGACTCCCAGAAAATTCTCCTCCAGACATTGCTCGGCAAGAAAACCGATCAAACGCCGGTCTGGCTCATGCGCCAGGCAGGTCGTTATTTGCCGGAATATCGCGAATTGCGTGCGCAAAAAGGCGGATTTCTGGAGCTTTGCTATGATCCGGAAGCGGCAGCGGAAGTGACATTGCAGCCAATCCAGCGTTTCGGCTTTGATGGCGCGATCCTGTTTTCCGACATTTTGATCGTCCCCCATGCGATCGGACAGAAACTATGGTTTGAGGCCGGAGAAGGACCCCGGCTGGCACCAAGGCTGGTCGATGCCGCTTTGTCGTCTCTAGAGCGTGCTCCCGAGCATTTTGAGGCTATATACGCCACCGTGCGCCGGGTTGCCGAACGGCTCGACGACAAAACAACCTTCATGGGCTTTGCCGGCAGCCCCTGGACCGTCGCGACCTACATGGTCCATGGACAGGGCAGCAAGGATCAGGGCGTTGCCCGGCGCTATGCCTATCAGTACGAAACAGCTTTTTCCGAACTGATTGACGCCATTATCGAAAATACCGTCGAATATCTGCTCGGCCAGATTGCCGCCGGCGTCGATGCGGTGCAACTGTTCGACAGCTGGGCCGGTTCGCTGTCCCCCGTACAATTTGAAAAATGGGTAATCGCGCCCAACGCGGAAATCATAGCGCGGCTGAAAGCGGTTCATCCCGATCTGCCGATCATCGGTTTTCCCAAGGGCGCCGGCGCCAAACTGGTCGCCTATGCCAATGAAACCGGAGCCAGTGCGATTGGTCTCGATGAGACGGTGGATCCGGTCTGGGCCCATGAAAACCTGCCGGCCGGACTGCCGCTGCAAGG
>CAJQNR010000161.1 GCA_905479715.1 uncultured Sphingorhabdus sp. | reverse complement strand
CACCTTTTCCGGCGGCACGGCGAGCAGTTGCTGTTCGAGCGGCCGGCACCAGCCCTTGCAATATTGCGGGGTGACGATCAGCCGGTCGGCATCGGAGTGATTGCCGCCGCCGCGGTGCCACAGGGTGCCCTTGGCCAGCATCAGCGAGCCGGCCGGCATGACGGCCTTGATCATGCCGGGATGGTCGCTGTTGCCTGCACTCGACTGGCCCGACAGGCGCGGTCGGAAATCGGAGGAACGGTTTGCGCCCTCCGGCTGCTCGTCGCCCCATTTGTGACTGCCGGGGATGATCTCGGTGGCCCCATTGTCCTCGGTGGTGTCGCTGATCGACCAGAAGGTGGACAGGCTGAGCGGGTCGCGTGGCCGGGCGAGGCCGCAGTGGCTGTCGTCGAAATGCCAGGGCTGGGCGGTTTCGCCGGGATGCAGGTTGATCGCCAGGCAGGCGTAGAGCAGGCAGCTTTCGCCGAGTTCGCGTCCGGCAAAGGCGAGTTGCAGCGGATGCGAAATCAGGTCGGCAAAGACCGGATCCTTGTCGAGCATCCCGTAAATTCGATTGGTTTGATCGCCTTCAAAATTGTTGCGACCGCGGATGTCGGCCTCGATCCATGGTTTGAGCGCGGCACGCTGTTGTTCGATCTGGTCCGGAGTGAGAACCTCGGGGAAGATGACATAGCCATCCTCCTGAAACTGTTCCCAGGCGTTCGCGAAACTGCGGCCGTGCAAATAGGGGCTCAAATCCGCCGCGGGTGTCTCGATCCTGCTTTCGACATTCATCGGCCTGCTCCTTGATTCGCCGTTGAGCATTTTCCCTAGCGTCTATTTGAATTGAATTCAATTCAAATAGACGCTAGGGCGAGCGGAGCAGAATGGGCAAGGAGACAGACAATCGCCGGTCAGAGCAAAAGCGCTGCAAATTCGGACCGCAAGATTTTGCGCGCCGCCAGAATATTGGCCGCTGCAGAAGAAATTTTGCGCGATGGTGACGGCGCGCTTGAAATGGGACAGGTCGCCGAGCAGGCCGGTGTGTCCGTCGGTCTCGCCTATCATTATTTCGGTTCCAAGTCCGGCATGCTTGGCGCGATCATCGATGCCTTTTATGACCGCTACAACCAGGTGGTGAACCAATATATCGATCCGGATATTACATGGCGCGTGCGCGAGAAACGCCGGCTAATGGCCGCTGCAGAATTTCTCTACAACGATCCGATGGCTCCGGTCATCCTCGGAAAAATGGCTCACACCAATCAGGTCGCAGCGGTCGAGGCCGCGCGTCACGAAGAAATGATCGAGATGGCGATTCGCAACATCAGGTCCGGGATCAAGCGCGGGGACATCGGTTCCCATATTGATCCGACCATAGCAGGGGCCGCCATTACCGGCGCGATTCGCAGCGGGATCATGCATGCGATGGCGATGCGCCCGCGGCCGGACCCGGCGAAGCTGACACACCAGATATGGGGTATGATCGCAGGCGCTCTCGATATCGAGCGATAGGCGTCAATAGCGTTCGATCAGGTCCCATTTGTTGCCGAACGGATCGCGCCACTTGACGACCTTGCCGTAGATTTCTTCACGCGGTTCCTCGAGAAAATCAATGCCGGCGCGTTGCATGATCGCGAAATCACTGTCGAAATCATAGGTTTCAAGAAACAGGAAGACGCGGTCTCCGGCCTGTTCGCCGATCACTTCTTCCTGGGCCTCGTTGGCAGCACGGGCGAGCAGCAGCCGGGTTTCGGTGCTGCCGGGAGGAGCGACCAGCACCCAGCGCTTGTCTCCGTCCAATGGCGTGTCTTCGATCAGTTCAAACCCCATCAGGCCGATATAAAATTCGAGTCCCTGATCATAGTCCGGAACAATCAGGCTGATGGCGGAAATAAACTGGGGCATGAAAAATTCAGTATATTGATGGAAAAAATGGCAGGAGTGCACGGACTCGAACCGTGGGCCCTCGGTTTTGGAGACCGATGCTCTACCAACTGAGCTACACTCCTGCACGGACTGCATCACCCTTGTGAGGCAGCCGGTTTGCGCCTTAGCGTCCTGTGATGATTTGGGCAAGCGTGATTGTATTGTGCGATGCAAATCCGAATATGGTTAAAAAATGATGGTCCGCTGTTTACCTCGACAGGAAAGACGGGGTTTACCCATCATGGTCAATATGAGCCTGTCGTAAGCAAAAAGCGGACCAGACGACAACCACTGCAGCATAACCCCCGTTCAGGAGACTGAAATGCCAAATTCAATTACACGCGTGCCTTCGGCAATTGCGAATGATGATGACAAGCATTTGTCCTATGCGATTGCGTCGGAAGAGGATCGGTGCGCACCGCGCTGCCGGCTCTCGATTCCGGCCCGGATGCGATTTTCCTGTTCCAGCAGTTTTGCGGTGGAAGTGACCGATATGTCGCTTGCCGGTTTTGCCTGTGACGCCTTGCTGGCTACGGAACCCGGAACCTTGTGCTGGTTGACGCTGCCCGGTCTCGGCGCGCTCGAGGCCGAAGTCGTCCGGCATAGCAATGAGGGCATGGGCTGTGCGTTCAAGAACCTGCTCAATCTCGCCGTTCTGAATCATTATGTGGCGAAATATCCCGCGAAATGAGGGCGTAGCCGATTGAGCGGAAATGCTCGAAAAACTGACTATCGAGCAATCCCAATGGCAAGCGGTCCTGCCGCATCCGAGAGAATATCACCAGGCCTGAAGCGGTTTATTCAGCCGCCTGCAATTGCCGCGCGAATATCCGGTTCAGCTCGGCATCATCGGCCTTGGTCAAACGGTCCACCCATTGGTGGAATACCTGCCCGCCGCCCTCGTTGCGACCGAACCAGACCTTGTCGATAAGACCGGATTGCAAGGCTTCGTGCTGGCGTTTTCCGGTTTTATAATCCTCTTCCGCGACGACGGTTTCGAGGAACGCAAATTGGTCATGCGCGCCCTGCCGGACCTCGTCGGTGGTCGGTTCATGCTCCATCACGTAAAATTGCGTCGTATAGCTTTCGTCAACGGTCTTGCCGGGGAACAGCTGCGAGATCATCGCCCCGCGTCCGCCGCCGCCATAGAAGCTGGCGATCGAGATATGCGGGAAGATTGTCCAGACGCCCTGCAACAGCGCGTCGATCGGCCAGTCCTTTTCATCCATCTCGGTGAGGTCCAGCTTCTCGTCGCTGCCGGTCTTCTGGACGAATTTCGATGGCGAGGCGACGCGCTGATGCGGGCCCCAGGCGAAATAATTGGCGCGGTTGAAGAAGTCTGCGCCGAACGTGTCCTTGTGCAGGACGGGCAGGTGATAGAAGTCGAGATAGCCGTCATAGGCAGTCTTCCAGTTCGGTCCCGGGATCGTCCGCTGATCAAACAGATGCCAGCCGTCGAAACCGAAATGTTCGAGCAGGCTGTCATAGCCGCAAAGATAGGATTCGATATCGAGCGTGCTGTCCGGGTCGAGCGTCGCCCAGATCAGACCGGCCCGTTCCAGTGTCGGGAATTTCTGCAGGCAGAAAGCCGCCTTGTCGACCGTGCCAAAATCTTTCGGCGAAGCAATGGCCAGCAATTCGCCATCATTCTTGAAGGTCCAGCCATGATAGCCGCAGGTGAAACGGGACGCCTTGCCACTGCCTTGCGCGACCGGATTGCCGCGATGGGTGCAGCTGTTCAGAAAAGCCTGTGCGGTCCCGTCTTTCTGGCGTGTCATCAGCACCGGAATACCGGCCATTTCCATCGCCTTGTAACAGCCGGGTTCGGGCAGTTCGCAGGATGGTGCCATCATCAGCGGCAGTCGTTTGAAGATCAGATCCTTCTCGCGCTCAAACCGCTCTTCATCGGTATAGTCGGTTGCCGGGACCGAGACGACTTCGTCGACCAGTTCCATCGTGTCCGCCTTGCCATGTTCGATCAGGGAACGGGTCATTTCCAACAATTGCTGCCGCGACATATTTCTCTCCTACATTCCGGATCAGAATATCAGATTCGCGCGCAGCTAAAACTATTCTTTATGGGCAGAGGCGCGCTCGGGAGATTTTTCCGAATCAGGCTCGTTGCGGGTCCATATCCAGCTGCCACTGATCAGCGCCGCAGCGATCGGAATGAGATTCCAGGGCGGTTTTACGAAGAGCAGCGCGATCACACAACTGACCGCGAAGGCGACCGTCGCCGACCATTTTCCCCGCCGGGTGATCGCGCGCCGGTTCCGCCAGTTCTTGATATGGGGACCGAAGATGCGATGCTCGACCAGCCATGCTTCGAGCCGCGGCGAACTATTGGCGAAGCAGAAGGCCGCGAGGATCATGAACGGCACCGTCGGCAGCAGCGGCAACAGGATGCCGATGCTGCCGAGTGCCAGCGAAGCCAGTCCGGCTAGCAGATAGAATTGCCGTTTCATCACTGCGCTCTATCACGCTTTGCGGCGAATGCCGACAGATTCGATGCTCATTGGCGGGCGGGAAGTTTCCGCTCGTCAGGTGCCAAGTCGCGATTGTCACGGTTCGACGATGACAGGAGCCGCAGAAGGCCATAGCCGATCAGACCGGAAATCAGCGAACCGCTGATCACGCCCAGCTTGACCGTTTCGATCTGGTCCGCATCGACAAAGGCGAGATTGCCGATGAACAGGCTCATCGTGAAGCCGATACCGGTCAGGCAGGCGAGACCATAAAGTTGCAGCCAGGTGACTCCGTCCGGCCGTTTGACCAGACCGATTCTGGTCGCCAGATACATGAACCCGAACACGCCGAGCTGCTTGCCTATAACCAGTCCGGCTGCGATTCCGAGCGCCAGAGGGGCCATCAGATCCGCCGGTTTCAGTCCGGCAAGCGACACGCCGGCATTGGCGAAGGCGAACAGGGGCAACACCAGAAAGGCTGTCCAGGGGTGCAGAAAATGCTCGAGATGTTTGAGCGGCGAACTGCCGCCTTTGGCGTTGAGCGGTATTGCCAGCGCCGCGATCACGCCGGCAAGGGTCGCATGGACGCCGGATTTCAGGACGCATATCCAGAGGAATATCCCGACCAATATATAGGGCGCGGTGCGAATAACGCCTAGCCGGTTCATCGCGAACAGGACCATGGTTCCGCCACCGGCAAGCAACAGCGAGAATGTCGATACTTCTGCGGTGTAGAAGAATGCGATGATGATGATCGCGCCGATATCATCGATAATCGCGATCGCCAGCAGCAGAACCTTCAGCGAGAGTGGCGCATGTTTGCCAAGCAAGGCGAGCACGCCAAGCGCGAAGGCGATGTCGGTTGCTGCCGGTATCGCCCAGCCGTCGATATTGTCCGGTATCGTCCAGTTAAAATAGAGAAACACCAAGGCGGGGAGCGCCATGCCGCCGATCGCTGCAACGGCTGGGAGCGCGGCCTGCTCGACGCTGGACAGCTGCCCCTCGAGCAGTTCGCGCTTCACTTCCAGCCCGACGAGAAAGAAGAAGATCGCCATCAGGCCGTCGTTGATCCACAGCGACAGCGGCTTGGCGATTTCGAGCGCGCCAAACTGCACCGCAACGGGAAGGTTGAGGAAGGCGAGATAATAAGGGTTGAACGCGCTGTTGATGGCGATCATCGCCGCCACAGCAGCACAAAATAATATGATGCCTGCGCTGGTTTCCTGCCTGATAAATTCCTGCAGGGCCGCGCGCGCTTTTTTCACCATCGGAACATCATCCTCTTTCTGAAAAATCGGGGCGGACAGCGCTTAATCATGCGCTGCCGCCCCAGTTGTCGGGGGTGAGGAAAGTTTTTCAGGTGCTTCGGTCGGTTTGAACACCTTGTGTTTCTAATTGTTGCTTGCGGATGCGTTCGGCCAGACTGCGCTGCAGCATTTTTAACGCGCGCATCTGTTCTTCATCGTCATGGCCTGTCGTGATCCGGTCGGCCGGATTTGAGTGCTTTCGGATCAGGCTGTTGCTATCGTCTTCCACTGGACATCCTTTTTCTCTCGCGCCTCCATTCCGATATGGTTGATATGACGGAGAATGCGTGATAAATCCAATCGAATGGAATCGTGAAAAACAATAGATTTCTTCTATATGATGAAATGGGAGCGCTATGCCAACTTTACGCCAATTCGAATATCTCGTGGCGGTCGCTGATCATGGCCATTTTGGCAAAGCCGCCCAGGCTGCCAGCGCATCACAACCGACGCTGAGCCATCAGTTGCGCACGCTTGAACAGAGGCTGGGAGTGACATTGGTGGAACGGCGCACCCACGGCGCAGAGCTTACGCCCGTCGGCCGGGAAATTGCTGCGCGGGCGCGTCATGTGCTGGTCGAGGTGAAGGATATCCGGGAACTGGCGGAGAGGGCGAGCGACAGTCTGGCGGGGATTTTGCGCTTCGGTGTTTCGCCGACTCTGGGCCCCTATCTCATGCCGCCGGTCATTGCCGCATTGCATTGCACGCGCCCTGATCTGCGTTTTTACATGCGTGAAGGAATTCCCGATTTGCAGGCTATGGAACTGACAAAAGGTTCCATCGATATGCTATTGGGGCCATTGCCGATCGAAGGCGACAATTTGCAAATCGAACCGCTTTTCCGGGAACCGCTGATTCTGGTTGCGTCTCCAGATCATCCGCTGGCGTCGCGCGGCGATCTGACGCTTTCCGATCTCGCGGGCCTGCCGATGCTCAGTCTGGATCGCCGCCACCATCTGCATCGCGACGTCGTGCGCCAGTGTCAGCAGCATGACATGAATCTGTTGCACGATTATGAGGGCACCAGTCTGGACAGTGTCCGTCAAATGGTTGCCTCGGGACTGGGGCTGGCGATTCTGCCGGCGCTTTATGTGCGTTCCGAGCTTTCGCGTGGCGGTGATGTCGCCCTTCTCAATGTCGAAGGCTGGTCGGTGACCCGCAGTATCGGTGCTGCGTGGCGCACCAACGCGGGCTTTGCCAGCGAATATGCGGCGATCGCGGAAAAAATTGCTGATGAAGCCCGGGTGTTGATGTCCAGTTGACGAATAGCAATCTGTTTTGATTTCCATCTGTGCGAACGGCCCGCATCGGGCTATCCTATGGTCATGACCATTGATCTTGACCTGCTGTTAAAGGCCTATGCATCGGGTATATTCCCGATGGCGGACGCTCGCGATGATCCGGATACCTTCTGGGTCGAACCAAAGGCCCGCGCAATTCTTCCGCTTGATAATTTCCAGATGTCGCGCTCGCTTCGCAAAACGATCCGGGCCGACCGTTTCCGGGTCACCGCCGATACCGCCTTTGCCGACGTGATCGCAATTTGTGCCGAGCAAGCGTCGGATCGCAAGGAAACCTGGATCAATGGAGAAATCGAGGACGCGTTCAACAATCTGCACCAGCTGGGCTATGCGCATAGCGTCGAATGCTGGCAGATGGACGAGGCGGCCGGTGAGGAGCGGCTTGTCGGCGGACTATATGGCCTGGCAATCGGCGGGGCTTTTTGCGGCGAAAGCATGTTCTCCCGGACCCGTGATGCTTCAAAAGTGGCATTGGCCTGGCTCGTGGCACGTCTCAAAGTCGCGGGTTTCTGTTTGCTCGATTGCCAGTTCATGACGGACCATCTGGCGTCATTGGGGGCGATTGAAATCAGCCAGGAAGATTATGTCGAACGGTTGAAAAAAGTTCGGGCTTATGTGCCGTCTTCGGTTTCGGCGATTAAATCACCGATTAGATCTGCCGGCGCGCTGTTCTCTGCGGGAGCAGATGGAGCAGATGGAGCAGATGGAGCGGCGGGGGTGGCCGGAGCCGGTCGAATTGAGGGCGCTACCGGTGCAGCGGCTTCCGGCACGGTTTCATTCGACGCGCTGGATGTGCTGTTGGCGAGATTGGATGAGGAGGCTCGCGGTGCGGTTGGATCGACAGAATCTCCGGGCGCTGCCTCTTCACCCGGGAAGCTCATTGCGCAGCTCTTGACCCAGACATCGTAAATCGGGTGCTCGACAACATTCAGCGAAGGCGATTCCCGGAATAGCCAGCCGGAAAAAACCCGCTTCCACTGATCTTCACCAGACCGATTGGGTGGCCGTTCATTGACCAGCAGCTGGACAAACGCCCCCTGTTCCGGAGTCAGTTCCCAGGGCGCCGTTTTCTCGCAAGCGCGCAAGCGGACGATCGCACGTCCGATTCGGATCGACTGGCCGGGGCGCAACTCAAGATCGCGGGTAAGGCCGTTGCGTTTGTTCAAGAAACCGAGCGTGGCGACGCGCTCCGCCATCGGTGTCCCGATCTGATCGGTCACCGGTGCGACCAGATCATCATCGGTCGCCGCTGCTACCGCGGCTTTTTCGGCCGCCTGTCCGGTCGCATTTTCCTCGACATTATCACCGCTGAACCAGCCACAGCCGGTCAGCAGGACTGTTGCCAGAATCGGGAATATAATGGAGTGGCGTGCCATGCCTGT
>CAJQNR010000160.1 GCA_905479715.1 uncultured Sphingorhabdus sp. | reverse complement strand
TGTCCACGGGGTCGGGGCACACGGCGCTTCCCCGCACCGGGGCAAGGACCCGATCGTCATGGGTGCGGAGATCATCATGGCGCTGCAAACCGTTGTCAGCCGCGAAATCGCACCGCTCAAGCCCGGCGTCATAACCGTCGGCTCCTTCCACAGCGGCTTCAAGCATAATATCATCTCGGACAAAGCAACCATGCAGCTGACGGTCCGCTCGGATGACGAAGATACGCGGGCAAAATTGCTCGAAGGGATCAAGCGGATCGCGACCAATGTCGGCCGGATGAACGGCCTGCCTGACGACAGGTTGCCCGAAGTTCTGGTGTCGCATGAATCGACCCCGGCCAATTATAATGATGCCGCGCTGACCAAGCGGGTGAAGGGCGTTTTCGCCGCACGCTTTGGCGAGCAGGTGTTCAACAACAAGCCGCGCGAAGGCATGGGCGCTGAGGATTTCGCCTATTTTGTCGCGCCCAATAGCGATGTTCCGGGCGTCTATTTTTCGGTCGGCGGAACGCCGCAGGCCGATTTTGATCGCGAGAAAGCAGGCGGCCCGCCCGTGCCTTCCCACCATTCGCCCTTTTTCAAGATTGCGCCGAGAGAATCGGTGACACTGGGAACCGAGGCGATGACCGCTGCAGCGCTGGACCTGCTCGCGCCGAAAGCGCAATAATATTGGCTGAAGAGCTTTCCTCTTCGCAGCTCAAAAATCTGGAGAAGCTGCTGCTCGACCGCCAGTCCGAATTGAAGGCGCTGGACGAGCAAGGCGCCAGCTGGCGCAATACGGTCGAGCTCGACCAGCAAAGCGTCGGGCGCCTGTCGCGCATGGACGCGATGCAGCAGCAGGAAATGGCGCAGGCCGAAGCGCGGCGGCGGACGAGCGATCTGGCGCAGATCGAGATCGCCCTGAAGCGCATGGGTGAAGACGAATATGGCTGGTGCGCGGAATGCGGGGAGCCGATCGCCTACAGGCGCCTCGCAATCGACCCAGCCGCCCATTTGTGCATAGATTGCGCACGCTGACCCGGCTCAAAGTTCGTCAAAGTTCGGGCCAAGAAAGCCTTTTGAAAGCTTGACATGCAACTATATGGTTGCATATAAGCAGGCATGCCCGATGTCTTTTCCGCTCTCGCCGATGAAACCCGGCGGCTTTTGCTGGACCGGCTGTTCAGCGACGGCGGCCAAAGCCTCAGCGCGCTTTGCGCCGATCTCGACATGTCACGTCAGGCCGTCGCCAAACATCTCGGGATTCTGGAAAAAGCCAATCTCGTCTCGGTTCACTGGCAGGGACGGGAAAAACTGCATTATCTCAATCCCGTCCCGCTCGCTGACATCGTCCATCGCTGGGTCGGGAAATTCGAAGATGCCCGTATCGAGGCGCTAACCGAATTCAAGCAACAGATAGAGAAACCAAGCAGCAAGAAGCAGGAGAAACGCCGTGCCTGACAGCAAGATCGCCCCGATCCAGACCCGCGGTTCAACCGGCGAACAATGTGCGCCCGATTTTGTCTATACGATCTTCATCAAAGCGACCGCCGAACAGGTCTGGAACGGCCTGATCGAGCGTGAGCTGACCAAAGCCTATTGGGGCCATTATAATGAGTCGGACTGGAAACCGGGTTCGCGCTGGGATCATGTGCGCAGCGACGGCAGCGGAACAATCGACACGCGTGGCCGGATCATTGAAATGGACCCTCCGCGCAAGATGGTCTGGAGCTGGGCTTTCGATCAGGAAGCAGACCGTCCCGACAAATTGTCGCGGGTGACTTACGAGCTGGTCAGTCTGGGCCCCGATACCAAGCTGACGGTTACCCACAGCGAACTCGAGCCGGGATCGCGGATGGATATCGGCGTGCGCGACGGCTGGCCGGCGGTTCTCAGCAATCTCAAATCAATACTGGAAACCGGGACCGTGCTGTCAGAAGAGCTTTGGCCCGAAAGCTAGCGTCAAGGCCGCGGCGGGCTGCGCCGGTTCAATCGAGTCATATTTGCGCCCAGTCCACGGTTGCGCCGTTTTTCACCCTTTCCCGTTTGCATCAATCGCCCTAATGTGCGGCCGATGGAAATCCCCCCCGATATCAAGCCCTTTGATGGCCGCTTCGTCGACGGGAAGCATTATTTCGCGACCCGGGTCTATTTCGAGGACACCGATTTCTCCGGAATCGTCTATCACGCCAATTATCTGCGCTATATGGAACGGGCCCGTTCGGACATGCTGCGCCAGCTCGATATGGACCAGGGCGCCGCGTTCGAGAGCGGTGAAGGCGTTTATGCGGTTGTTGATCTGACGATGAAATATCTGTTGCCGGCCAAGCTGAATGATGATCTTGTCGTCATCAGCACGGTCGAGACGCTGCGCGCCGCCAGCGTGATCATCGACCAGAAAATCATGCGCGGTCCGGACCGGATTACGTCAGCATCTGTTCACGCAGCCTTCCTTACCCCCGCCGGACGCCCGCGGCGGCAACCGAAATCGTGGACAAAGGCATTCGCTGGCGTCATGAACCAAGCGACTATGAAATGAAGGATAACAGATCTTGCTAGACCAACTTTCCCTGGGAGCGACAACCGGTAATTTTTCGCCCTTCATGCTGTTCATGGAAGCCGATATTGTCGTCAAGACGGTGATGCTCGGCTTGCTGTTGGCCAGTGTGTGGACATGGACGATCATCGTCAGCTTTGGCATGAAGATCAGGCAGATCGCGCGAAAATCGGATCGATTCGAACGGGCCTTTTCGAAAGCCGAAAATATCGACCGGTTTTTTGACGAACATGGCAAGTCGAACCTGCCGAGCGCAAAAGTCATGGCAGCCGGGGTCAAGGAATGGCGCCGTTCGACCGCAAAAGCCCCTGTCGACCGCGAGGGCACAAGGCAGCGACTGGCGTCAGCAATGAACTCGACCATTGCCGAGGAAGTGGATCGCATCGCCGACCGGCTCAACTTCCTCGCAACCGTCGGCAGCGTCGCCCCCTTTGTCGGCCTGTTCGGTACGGTCTGGGGTATCATGCGCAGTTTCTCGGCTATTGCAGCGGAACAGAACAGCTCGCTGGCCGTGGTCGCACCGGGCATTGCCGAGGCGCTGTTTGCCACCGCCATTGGTCTGTTTGCCGCCATCCCCGCCGTGATCGCCTATAACCGCTTTTCCCACCGGCTGAACAAGCTGGAAGCGCGGATGGGCCGTTTTGCCGACGGTTTTCACGCAACGCTCAGTCGCGAACTGGAAATCGGAAACTAGCCATGGGCATGAATATGGGATCCGGAATAGGCAGGCGTGGCAGCAGTCGCGGTCGTGCGCCAATGGCCGAGATAAACGTCACGCCCTTTGTCGACGTGATGCTGGTGCTGCTGATCATCTTCATGGTGACGGCGCCATTGCTGGTCGCCGGCGTGCCCGTCGACCTGCCGGAAAGCCGTGCCAATGCGCTAGAGCAGGATCAGGAACCGATCCAGATTTCGATCGATAACGAAGGGCGCGTATTTATCGAGGATGAAGAACTCAGCCGCGGCGCGCTGGCGACACGATTGCGTGATATTGCCGCCAATCAGAACCCCGAAGACCCCCGCCAGATCATGCTGCGCGGCGACAAAACGCTCGATTATGGGCTGATCATGGGTGTCATGGGCGAACTCAACCGGGCCGGACTGAATCGGGTTTCGCTGGTCACTACAGGTTCATCTGAGACTCAATAATGGTTATCGGCTGATATGGAAAAAGCTGAAAAAATTGGCTTGGGAATAGCAGCTGCAGGTCATGTGGCGCTTTTTGGCGTGCTGTCACTCAGCATCCTTTCCAGCACCAATGACGCCTTTCGGAACAAACCGATCGAAGTGATGATCGCCGATGAAGTCGGGCTCGAAAGCGCCGCCCCGAATCCCTCGATGGTCACGCCGGCGACGAGCGTGGCACCGGAACTGGGCGCGCCCGAAGAGAGCAGCTTTGCCGAGCAGGAACCGCTGCCCGAACCACCACAGGCGGAAGCAAAGCCAAAACCGGCGGTCAGGCCCGCTCCGGTATCCCGCGAGCCCCGCCGGCGACCGGACAAACCGACCAGCACCACTGCAAAGGCCGAACCCAAGCCAAAGCCCCCGGCCAAGCCTCGCGGTTCGCGACTGGGAGATGATTTTCTCAAAGGTGTCACCGATGCTTCCTCGGTCAGCCGCAACCAGAATATCACGGCGGAAAAGGCTTCTCCAGCCGCCGTCGCTTCGCTGGAGCGCGAATTATACCGGCTGATCAAACAGAAATGGCGGCCGCCGACCGGAGCCGATGCCGAACTTTTGCGCACCAAGGTCACCGCACGGCTCGACAGCAACGGCCAGATCATCGGCACCCCGACCGCAACCACGACCGGAATCACACCGAGCAACCGGTCCCAGGTGGAAATCCATCAGGAACGCGCGATCGCGGCGGTCCGGCTTGCCGCCCCGTTCACTACATTTCCGGAAAAATTTTATGACGAATGGAAGGTTATCGAACCTGTCCTGTATCTTGGCGTCTAGGAGACCACTCATGCAACCACTCGCCTCTTGTGTCCGCACATCCATCCTTGGCGTTATCGCCTGTTTCGGACTGGTCGCTACCGCCCATGCCCAGCTGACCGTCGATGTCGATAACAGCGCCGCGGAAGAACTGGTCATCGCCGTACCCGGTCTGCCGACGCCGCAAAATAACAATACCCCGGCTGGCAATACAGCCGAGCTGGGTGACAAGATCAGCGATGTCATCGTTACCGACCTGCGCTCGAGCGGATTGTTCAAGCCGGTCGGTCGCAATCAGGTCCGCGGGATCAGCTTCTCCGAAGTCACCGCCCCGCAATTTCCCTATTGGAGCGGCACCAGCGCTTCTGCGCTGATTCAGGGCTTTGTGCGGACCAATGCAGATGGCAAGCTGACGGTCGGCTGCTATCTCTATGACGTCGCGCTGGAAACCGAACTCACCCGCCAGGGCTTCATCGTCGATCCGCGCGACTGGCGCAGGGCCGCCCATAAATGCGCCGATGCCATCTATTCCCGGCTGAGCGGAGAATCGCCCTTTTTCGATAGCCGCATCGCCTATATCGCCGAGACCGGTCCCAAGGGGAACCGGGTCAAGCGGCTCGCGATCATGGACAGCGACGGTGCCAATCACCGGTTCATCACCAACGGCCAGGCCACCGCGCTCACGCCACGCTTTTCTCCCGACTATAAGAGCATCGTCTATCTCAGCTTTCTCGACGGCAACCCGCGCATCTATATCTACGATATCGGTACCGGCCGGCAGCGGCTGATCACCCAGAGCACCAACCCGACCTTCGCGCCGCGCTGGTCTCCCGACGGCAAATGGATTCTCTATTCAATGGCAATTGCCGGCAATACCGATATCTATAAAGTATCGGCAGCGGGCGGTGCCAATCCTCAGCGTCTCACCTTTTCACCCGGCATCGATATCGGTGGCAGCTTTTCTCCCGACGGCAGCCGGATTGTCTTTGAAAGCGATCGTTCGGGCAGCCAGCAACTCTATGTGATGGATGCCAATGGTGGCAATGAACGGCGGATCAGCTTTGGCGGCGGCCGTTTTGCCACACCGGAATGGAGCCCGCGCGGCGATCTGATCGCCTTCACCAAAATGGCCGGCAATTTCCGCATCGGTGTGATGACGCCCAGCGGCGGCGGCGAACGGCTGCTCACCAACAGCTGGCAGGACGAAGCGCCGACTTGGGCGCCCAATGGTCGCGTTATCCAGTTTTTCCGGACAACCAAGGGAAGCGGCGGCACCGGAATCTGGCAGGTCGACCTGACCGGCCGCAACGAACGGCAGTTGCCAACCCCGGTCAACGGGTCTGATCCGGCATGGGGTCCCCTGCTGCCGTAAATTAGAAACGCGACAAGCCTTTGGAAAAAGGCTATATATAGTCGAAGGGCTAAACCAAAAAGGAGCAATATGATGATAAAATATGCGACCCCCCTCCTGATTACCGCCAGTCTGGTGCTTGCTGGTTGTTCAAAAAAGCCACCCGAAGAACTGCCGCCCGCACCGGTAGGTACCGCACCAACCCCGACACCAACTGGCCCGGCCGGCCCCGGCTATACACCCGGTTCTCAGGGCGATTTTCTGGCCAACACCATGTCCGACCGGATTCTGTTCGATACCGATCGTTTCAATGTTGATTCTCAGGATCAGGTCATTCTGCAAAGCCAGGCCCAGTGGCTGGCTCAAAATCCCAATGCGCGGATCACCATCGAGGGTCATGCCGATGAACGCGGCACCCGGGATTATAACCTCGCGCTTGGCGAACGCCGTGCCAATGCGGCGAAAAACTATCTCGCTTCGCTTGGTGTCAGCCCATCACGGATGACCACGGTCAGCTATGGCAAGGAGCGCCCCGAAGCGCTCGGTTCCAACGAAAGTGCCTGGGCACAGAACCGCCGCGCGGTAACCGTCGTGGTCCGTTAGACCATCCGGCATCGGAGTCATGAAAAAGGGGCCGTTACCCGATCTGGTAACGGCCCCTTTTTGCGTAAATTGAATATCGATTATTTCTTGGTGCCGGTCATCGCCATTTCACCGAAAGCTCCCGCTTTCACCGATCCGACCAACTCGCCATCGGCAATGGTCGCATCGCCTTCCAGTTTCATCGGCATGGGAACGGTCATGTTCATTTCCCAGGTGATGTGATTGCCATCGACCTTGCCATTTTCGACGTCCATTGATCCCATGGCACCGGTGTTGGTGCCAGTGAATGTGTCACCGTCGGTGACAATGGTGAATTCCGAAGTCTGGTCTCCCATCGGGGATTTCGTCACGCACGTATAAGTTCCATCAATAGACATTCCATTCTCCTTTTAATGTCAAAGTCCCAGCCCGGATCAGACTGACGATCATTTATCGCCATCGGCCGAATCGTTCGAACCACTCTCACTATTAACAGCAGTGTCACTAGCTTCATAGCCGCGATATTCGACCGGCATATCCAGAGCGTCCAGCTGGCTTTTGATCTTGTCCACGTCACCGACAATGACCCAGGTGAATTTGTCGGGGTCGATCGCGTCGGCCATCGCCTTGTCGAGATCATCTGTCGTCAACGCCTTGTAGCGATCCGCAACGGTTTCGGCATAGTTGGACGGCCTGCCCAGCATCACGTCACCCTGCATCTGGTTCAGGATGCTGGTCGTGCGCTCGAACTGGCCGGGCAACTGGCGAACATTGCCGTTGACCGTACGTTCCAGTTCGGCTGGCGTCACACCATTTTCTCCCAGAAAATCACGGACCTGGGAATCGATTGCGGCAACGGCGGGGCCGGTCTGGTTGGTCTGGACCGGCGCGCGCATGGTATAGAGCACCCGGTCTTCGCCGCGCAGCACGCTGTTGCGGGTGCCGTAGCTCCAGCCCTTGGTCTCGCGCAGATCCATGTTGATCCGCGAGAGGAAATTGCCCCCCAGGACTTCATTGGCGGCGTTGAGCGTCAGCAAGTCGTCCGAGCCCTTATAGGGCAAGACCTGTCCGGCCAATATCATCGATTGCGGCGAATTGGGGCGGTGAATGACGACGATCCTGCCCTGGCCTTCGGGAATGGCGGCGTCGAAATTCTTTGCCGGCGCGGCTTTGCCCTCGCCCTTCCAGCGGCCAAAGCGCATTTCCAGCTTGTCGACCAGTTCCTGCTTGTCGATTTTGCCTGCGGCAAAGATCGTTGCTTTCGCCGGATGCATCCATTTTTTATGAAAGCCGACGAGATCATCGCGGGTGATCGCCGATACCGATTCCTTTGTGCCGTTGCCCGACAGGCCGCGGCCATAAGGATGTTCGGAACCGAAAACGAGCGGCGGCAGGACATTGCTGGCAATGCTCGCCGGGTTACTTTCCTCGCGGTCGATTGCGGTCAGCAATTGTACCCGGATACGCTCGATATCATCCGGCTTGAAGGCCGGATTCTTGACAATATCCGCCATCAGGTCGAGCGACGCATCGAGATTGGGATTGACCGCACTGAGATCCACATCGGTCCGGTCGCGGCCGCCGCTAATGGAGATATTGGCGCCCAGCCGCTCCTGCTGTTCGGCAATTTCGATCGACGTCAGACTGGTCGTGCCTTCTTCCAATATCCCGGTAACGAATTTCTGAAGTCCGAGCTTGTCGGAAGGGTCTGCGGTGGTTCCGGCATTGAAAGACAGGCTCACCCGGGTCATCGGCACCGTGTCGCGATGGGCAAAATAGACCTTGATGCCATTGGACAGCGTGGCGGTTTCGACATCGGGAAAATCGACATTGGGAATATCGCCGACGGGCGGCAAATGGGAACGATCGGGAACGGTGACCGCCCCGGCTTGCCCATCCTGCATATAGAAAGCGGGTGCGGTAAGAACACCCGTCCGTGCGCCGATACCAGCGCCGACTTCCTGATATTCGTCCCGCTCTCCCGGAACCACGCGGATGCCGAGAACCGGACGGGTCAGCCATTTCTGCATCGCAGTCTTGACCGCTTCCGGCGTGGTCGATGCCAGTCGGGCCAGTTCCTTTTTGTAAAATTCCGGATCATCGGAATAGAGCTTGCCCTCGGCCAGCGCGACCGCTTTGCCGCTGAAGCCGCCGACCTGTTCGAGGCCGCTGATCCGAGCCGCAGCATCGCGTGTCGCAACCCGCTGCACTTCATCCATGGTCGGACCGTTGGCGATGAAGTCTGCGATAATTTCGTCCAGCCGTTTGGCGACGGCATCGGCATCTTCACCCGGTTTGACGTCGGCCATGATCTGCACCAGACTGCCATGCACAAAGGGCATCACATAAGCGGAAACGGACACCGCATTTTTCTCTTCGCGGACCATGATATTGTCGAGCCGTGAGCTGGCGAGGCCGCCAAGCACCGTCATCCCGACATCGAGCGGCGTATAATCGGGATCGTTCAGGCCGGGCACCACCCAGTTGCGATAGATGCGCGTGGTTGCGACCTTGTCCTTCATCACGTCATAGATCGGCGCATCAAGCGTCGGCAATTCCGGGCTGAGCTCCGGAATGGGCTTGCCGCTCGGGATCTCCCCGAACCATTTCTGGACCTTTGCCTTTGCGGTGGCCGCATCGATATCGCCGGCCAGCACGAGGATTGAATTATTCGGTCCATAATGGTCGGTGAACCATTGCTTCATATCGTCGAGCGAAGCGGCTTCGAGATCTTCCAGCGATCCGATCGTGTCATGGCCGTAGGGATGATCTGCGGGAAACAGCAATTCGGTCTGGCGATAGCTGACCAGCCCGTAAGGACGGTTGTCGCCCTGGCGCTTTTCGTTCGACACGACGCTGATCTGGTTGTCGAGCTTCTCCTGTGTCACCGCACCGAGCAAATGGCCCATGCGGTCGCTTTCGAGGAACAGCGCAACATCGAGCGCGGAGGTCGGGACGGTCTGAAAATAATTGGTCCGGTCAAGCCAGGTCGTGCCGTTGAGATCGGTGGCACCGATCTGCCGCAACGGTTCGAAATAATCGCCCGGTGCATTCTCCGATCCGTTGAACATGATATGCTCGAAAAGATGGGCGTAGCCGGTCTTGCCCTCCGGTTCATTGGCAGAGCCGACGCCATACCAGATCGAGACCGCCACGATCGGTGCCTTGCGATCGGTGTGCACCAGCACCTTCAGTCCGTTGTCGAGCGTGAATTCCTCATAAGGGATATCGACCGCATCAACCAGTTCGCTGACCGGTGCTGGCTTGACCGCTTCAAGATGCTTGGCCAGTGCCGGAGCGGCAACGGTCAATGCAGTGGTGGACAAAGCCAGAAACAGGGAGCGGGACAAACGGGACATCAATATTTTCCTCTTGATCAATATATATGACTTATCTTCAGAAACTGATCATCAAACATGCCGGTAACGGGGTTTTGCAGGCCATTGGCTTCGACAAACGTCGGTGACTCGTCGACGAACGGCTATTTTTTCTTCCATCCCCAGAACAGGTGACATGGCAAGATATTCCAGAACGAATAGCCGCTATCGATATGGTCAAAATGCGGCTCCATGAAATCGCGCGCCTTTTTGACGAACTGGTAGACCAGAAATGCGCCACCCGGCCGGATCACCTCATAGGTCTCCTTGGCGATTTTGGGACCGAGCTGGTCTGGCAGCGTCGAGAATGGCAGGCCGGAAAGAACATAATCGGCTTTCTCATGGCCGAGCTCCCGTATGATTTTCTGCACGTCGGCGGCAGACCCGTGGATCGGGTAGAAGCGGTTGTCATGAATTGTCTTGCCGAGATAATCGATAAAATCGGGATTCAGATCGATCACGACAAGCATTGCATCCGGCTTCAGCCGCTCGAGCACCGGGCGACAGAATGTGCCCACGCCCGGACCATATTCTACAAAAAGATCGCATTCGTCCCACTTGACCGGTTCAAGCATCTTCTTGATCGTGATATCCGATGACGGCATGATCGATCCGACCATCACCGGGTGTTTCAGAAAGCCCTTGAAGAAAACACCCCACGGACCAAGACGCCGTTCCAGCCCGGACTTGATTCGGTCCACAATCTTCGTTTTGGCAACACTGTCAGTCAACTCATTCCTCCGGTGACATAGTAAACTGTCTTACTAGGGGGTCACAGCGCCGGTGACAAATATAATAGCGGTTGCCCGTGGTAACTGAACGGTTAAAAGCGAGTGATGCAGCTTCATCCCAAAGACTCCATCGCAGTCATTTTTTGCGCAACACGCACCGCCGAGGGAGAAGATGCCTATCAGGCTGCGGCCGCTTCGATGGCCGAGCTCGCAGCCCGGCAACCCGGCTTTCTGGGCGAAGATCATGCCCGATCGGCGGACGGATTCGGAATTACGATCAGCTATTGGCGCGATGACGATTGCGCACGGGCGTGGCGTGACCACCCCGACCATGCCGCCATCCGCGAACGCGGGCGCGGCGAATGGTATCGCGAATATAGTCTTCATGTCGCCCGCGTCGAACGGGGCTATGACTGGCAGAAATAGATAGGCATAGGACGCTCATGGCTGATTCTCCCGACATTGACCCGCTGTACCGGAAAGCGCCCACCTCTCGCGAGGCAAAGCCGATAGATGCTACCCGGATGGCTGTGTTATTCTCGGTCATGCTGGTAACGGCGTCGGGCAATACGGCAATGCAATCGATATTGCCGACGATCGGAACACAGCTCGATATCCCGGATTTCTGGGTCAGCGCAGCGTTCAGCTGGTCCGCGCTGTTGTGGGTCTATACCGCGCCGAAATGGGCGCGCCAGTCGGATCATCGCGGTCGCAAGGCCTTGATGCGTCTGGGCATGATCGGCTTTACAACCTCCTTTGCGTTGGCAGGCCTGTCTCTGTTTCTCGGACTTCAGGGCTGGTATAATGCGGTGTGGACCTTTGCCCTGTTCGCCTTTTTCCGCAGCCTCTATGGTGGCCTGGGGTCAGCGGCTCCGCCCGCTGTGCAGGCCTATGTCGCGGCCCGAACCGCGCGTGCCAACCGGACCAAGGCGCTGTCCCTGATTTCCTCCTCTTTCGGTCTTGGTACCATTGTCGGCCCTGCCATTGCCCCCTTGCTGATCCTTCCGGTTCTGGGTCTTTCCAGCCCGATGTTTGCCTTTGCCGGAATAGGCATATTGGTGATGATCGCGCTGGCGCTGAAACTGCCCAATGACAGCCCCGGCTTCAAGGCACGCGGCGTGGTAACGTCCGAACCCTATAGCTCCGCCCCTTCGTCCGACAGTTTGAAGGACGAAGAGGAAGAGAATGAAGAGGAACATGCCGTGCCTCCGCAATTGCGCTGGGGTGACAGCCGCATCAAGCCATGGCTGATCACCGGCATATTGGGCGGCAATGCCCATGCCCTGATATTGGGAGTCGTCGGCTTTCTGATACTCGACCGGCTGGGTTTGCGCGGAGACCCGGAAATGGGAATCAAGATGACCGGTCTCGTATTGATGTCCGGTGCAGCGGCCACTCTGCTGGCGCAATGGGGACTGATCCCGCTGCTCCAAATGGGCCCGCGCATGTCGATATTATGGGGCATGATTCTGGGCGCGACCGGCTGCGTCGTCATCGGACTGTCCCACGATCTGCACGGCATCATCATCGGCTTCGCGGTGGCGTCCCTGGGCTTTGGCCTGTTCCGTCCCGGCTTCACCGCCGGCGCCTCGCTTGCGGTCCGGCGGTCGGAGCAGAACGGCGTCGCCGGCATTGTTGCGTCGGCAAACGGCATGGCCTTCATCGCCTCGCCCGCGATCGGGGTTCTGCTCTATACCTATGCCGGCCCATTGCCTTTCTGGGTAGCCACAACCGTCTGCGTCTTCCTCTTTGGCTGGGGCTTCAAGACCCTCGAGCTCGACGACCGGATTATCTCCGACAATTAATGCTTGCTGTCCCTGATCGGGGTCAACATGCCGGGGGACACAAAGCCGATCGGTTCGACGCGCATGGCATTTTGCTTCAGCTGTGATTCCATCTTGGAATATTCTTCCTCCATTTCTGGAGTCACCGAAGCACGACTGTCTTCCAGCGCCTTTTTGAAATGCTTCATCTGTACCGTTTCGACCAGCCCGCCAAATTCACGCAGCGCGTGAAGCCCTGCCCGGCGGACCAGATCCTCAAGGTCGGCGCCGGAATAGCGATCGGTGCGCTCTGCCATTTCGTCGAGATCGACATCCTTGGCCAGCGGCATTTTCGACGTGTGAATTGCCAATATGCGACGGCGGCCGGCTTTGCCCGGTACCGGCACATAGACCAGTTCATCAAACCGTCCCGGCCGTAGCAAGGCCGGATCGACCAGACCGGGGCGGTTGGTCGCACCGATCAGAATCACCGACTGCATTTCTTCCAGACCGTCCATTTCGGCGAGGATCGTATTGACCACCCGCTCGGTCACCTGAGGTTCGCCCATGCCGCCACCCCGTGCCGGGACAAGACTGTCGATCTCGTCGATAAACAGGATGGTCGGGGCGACCTGTCTGGCCCGGGCAAAAAGGCGCGCAATCTGTTGCTCGCTCTCGCCATACCATTTGGACAGCAGATCGCTCGATTTGGTGGCGATGAAATTTGCCTCGGCTTCACGGGCGACCGCCTTGGCCAGCAAGGTTTTACCGGTTCCGGGGGGACCATAGAGAAGGAAGCCCTTGGCCGGACGAATGCCCAGCCGTGCAAAGGCCTCCGGATTTTTCATCGGCAGCTCGATGCCTTCCTTCAGCCGGATCTGCGCATCGTCGAGTCCGCCGATATCTTCCCAGCGGACATCGGGAGCCTGAACCATTACTTCGCGCATCGCGGAAGGCTGAACCCGTTTCAGGGCCTCGACAAAATCATGCCGTTGCACGACCAGTTCTTCGAGCACTTCCGGCGGCACGGTCTCCGCTTCCAGATCGAGCTTCGGCATGATCCGGCGCACGGCCTCGATCGCCGCCTCGCGTGTCAGGGCCGCCAGATCTGCACCGACAAAACCATAAGTGGTACGCGCAAGTTCTTTCAGGTCGACCGCCGTGTCGAGCGGCATTCCGCGTGTGTGGATGCCCAGAATTTCACGCCGACCGGCAACATCCGGCACACCGACAATGATTTCCCGGTCAAAACGCCCGGGACGGCGCAGCGCTTCGTCGATCGCTTCGGGGCGATTGGTTGCCGCGATGACGACCAGATTTACCCGCGATTCGAGCCCGTCCATCAGCGTCAGCAATTGCGCCACCAAACGTTTCTCGGCTTCACCCTGCACCTGCCCGCGCTTCGGCGCGATCGAATCGATCTCGTCGATGAACAGGATTGAGGGCGCAGCCTTGGTGGCCGCTTCAAATATTTCGCGCAGTTTCTTTTCCGACTCGCCGAATGCCGAACCCATGATTTCGGGGCCGTTGATCAGGAAAAATTCTGCTTCGCTTTCATTGGCGACCGCACGGGCGAGCCGGGTCTTGCCGGTCCCCGGAGGGCCATGGAGCAGCACACCGCGTGGCGGATCAACGCCAAGCCGGGTAAACAGTTGCGGATAGCGCAACGGCAATTCGACCATTTCGCGAAGCTGATCGATCGTTTCATGCAATCCGCCGATATCGTCATAGGTCACATCGGCACGACGATGTTCGGTCGATTCTTCATATTCCGGACGCAGTTCAACCTCGGTCTCATCGTCGATATGGACGATTCCCTTGGGTATGGTCATAACGACATTGAGTCGTATCTGCGTCAACGAGAAGGCCGGAGCCGCGAGCATTTGCCGCAGTTGCGGTGGCATATCGCCCCGGTCGACCTGTTGCTGCCCGTGGGTGGCTACAAAATCTCCCGCCTTGAGCGGGCGTCCCATGAAACTGCGCTTCAGGCCAGTCCCGTTGCCCTCCAGGCGGAGGTCTTTTTGGGCCGGCGCGAAAACGACTTTCTTTGCCGGTTTCGATTCGACCTTGCGAATTTCAACAAAATCTCCCGCTCCGACACCGGCATTGGCGCGTTGCAGGCCATCGAGCCGGACAAAATCGAGACCTTCATCTTCTGGATAAGGCAGGACCGCGCGGGCCGGAGTCGTCTGCTTGCCGACGATTTCGACCACATCGCCTTCGATCACCCCGAGCGCGCCAAGATTATCGCGCGACAGCCGGGCCAGCCCGCGACCGCTGTCTTCGGGCCGTGCATTGGCGACTTGCAATTTTAGCGACTTGCCGACACCTTCGGGCTTGTCTTTAATTGGCTCTGGATCAGACACGGGGACGTATCTCCTCAATATCGTTTCGGTTGTTTCCAATAAGATAGGTATCGCAACGCCGATATGCGACCCTGATTTTCAAAAGATCGTTCACATTGCGAAATTTGGCAAAAAAAAAGGCCAGTTCCGAAGAACTGGCCTGTAAAAGTTTTTAGGAGAGGATGCCTGAAAGGCTCATCCTAGATGCAGCGGAACCCAAAATTGTGCAAGTGCGAAAAGAACATTAAAGGTTGCACATCTTGCAACTTAGCATTAATGATAGTGACAGTTTTCCGCCAATGTTCCATTTCCTCCTCTGTTTTGCATTGCACAAAGCTGAATCACCAACAATATCGAGTACTCTATGCGACGCCTTCCTCCCCTCCGTGCCCTTGAAGCGTTTATTCGTGTCGCCCGCCTTGGATCGTCCAAGGCCGCGGCAGCAGAACTGGCGCTGTCTGCGCCTGCCCTCAGCCGGCGAATAAAATCGCTCGAAGACCATATCGGCAAACCGCTGTTCGAACGCCGTAACCAGTCGATGGTCCTCAACGAGGATGGGCAGACCTTGCTAAAGGCAGTCGCCCCGGCGATGGAAACCATTGGCGAGGCAGTGGACCAGATGACGGTCAGCGGCGGAGACATGCGCCTGCGCCTGGGTGTTCTTCCACTATTCGGTGCGACGCGTCTATTCCCGCGACTCCCCGAGCTCAAGAAACTTTATCCCAAGCTGCATATTGATGTCGACACATCGGCTCATGCTGAAAACATGCTCGGCGATGCCGTCGACGCAGCCATCATCATCAGTGATCATGTCGACCCCAATCTCCACTCGGTCAAGCTCGACTCCAACAAGGTCTACGCCATTGCCTCGGCAGAGCTGACAAGGGGCCCCAATGCGATCAAGCATCCCGAAGATCTCAAAAATCACAATATCCTGATCCACAGCAATATGACCCGCGCCTTTGACCAGTGGAAGGAAGCGGTGGGACTGCCTGATCTGGAGCCTGCCGGTATCGACCAGATCAACAGCGGTCCGCTGATGCTCGAAGCCGCGGCCCAGGGACTCGGCATCGCGATCATGCACGGTGGTCATTTTTCCGATGCCAATGATCCGCGGCTGGTCCGGCTGTTCGACCATGACGTCGACAGTCCGTACAGCTATTGGTTCGTCTGCCGCAAACGCGACCGGAAGAACCGCGCGGTGCGGATTTTCCATGACTGGGTGGTGAAAGCGGGACTTTAGGCGGTCAGATCGGGGTCGAGCACCAGATCGTCGTCAAGCTGCACGCCGAAACTGTTCAGCAACATTGATACCTGGCTATATTGGCCCACGGTCATGACCAGATCCATGCGCTGTTTTTCGGTCAGAGCGGCAAGCGCCGCCCAGGTCGCGTCGGCAACATGACCGTCACCGGTCAGTTCATCGGTTGCCCGCAACATCGCGCTTTCGATCGGCGTCCAGCCCGGCGCATCGGGGCCGGCCTTGATCCGCTTGATCTCTTCGTCGGTCAGACCGCAATCCTTGCCGATGCGGACATGCTGCGCCCATTCATAGCCGGATTTCCAGTTGAAGCCGGTACGCAGGATGATGATCTCGCGCTCGCGCGCGGGCAGGTCATTATGGTCGGACAATATATAGCCGCCCCACCACATGAAGGCCTTATAGGCCTTTGGTGCCTTGATCAGCGTCCGGAAAATATTCAGAATCTTGCCGGAGCGGAAGCGCTCACCCAGCATCGCCCTGCTCTTGTCGTCAAGTTCTGACTCGGCGAGCGGGGCGATTCTGGGTTTATCGAGACGCATGTTGGTCGATCAGCCGAGGGTTACGGACTTGATCGCGCCTGGCTTCGCTGGTGGTTCGCCTTTTGGTAAAGCATGCACCGCTTCCATGCCGGAGGTCACTTCGCCCCAGACCGTATATTGGCCGTCGAGGAAGCTGGCATCATCGAGGCAGATGAAAAACTGGCTGTTGGCGCTGTTCGGGTCCATCGTGCGGGCCATCGAGCAAACACCTTCCGTATGGGGTGCGTTGGAGAATTCCTGCGCGATATCGGGCTTGTCGCTGCCGGACATGCCGGTACCGGTCGGGTCGCCGCCCTGTGCCATGAAACCATCGATGACGCGGTGGAAGACAACGCCGTCATAAAAACCTTCGGACGCCAGTTCGGTGATCCGGGCAACATGATTGGGGGCGAGATCGGGCCGCAACTTGATTTCTACATCGCCGGTATCAAGGTGGAGAGTCATTTTTTCGTGCGCCATCAGCTATTTTCCTTTTCGTTCGGTGAATCGTTCTTGGGGCGCATATAGGCACCGGCACCGCAAAAATCACCCTGCCTTACGATAAATGTCACAAAAGATTGCAATTACTGCGCCGCCACGACTAGTAAGCAGCCAAACACGCACTGAAGGGGAGCATCGCGATGACCGAGAGCAACGACGCCCCGCACGCCGAAATCATGCGCGAGGATGTTCATGATGACGACAACCGACTAACCGACGAATTTGTCCGCTCGGTTTCCGAAGCGGTCGAGGATAATGATTCAGCGCTGGCCCAGGAACTGGTCAATCCGCTGCACAATGCCGACATCGCCGATCTATTCGAACTGGTTGATGCGGATGAGCGTGCCCCGCTCGCCGAAGCCCTTGGTGATCTGGTAAGCGCCGATGTGCTCGCGGAGATGAACGAGCATGTTCGCGAAGACCTGATCGAAGTGCTCGACGCCGGCCAGATTGCCGATCTCACCGAACAGCTCGACACCGATGACGCGGTCGCGATTATCGAAGATCTCGAAAAGGGCGAGCAACAGGCGGTTCTGGCCGAACTGGATGCGGAAGACCGCGCCGCAATCGAGAGCGCACTCACCTATGAAGAGGAAACCGCCGGGCGGATCATGCAGCGCGAATTTGTCGCGGTGCCCGAACATATGATGGTCGGCGACCTGATCGACTATCTCCGCAAAAATGATGATCTGACCACAGAATTCTGGGAAATCTATGTGGTCGATCCGGCCTTTCGTCCGATCGGCACCTGCCAGTTGAGCTGGATATTGAGAACACCGCGCGATATCGCCATAGCCGATATCATGAAGCGCGAACAATCGCTGATCCCGGTCAATATGGATCAGGAAGAAGTGGCGCTGCGGTTCCAGAAATATAATCTTATCTCGGCTGCGGTCATCAACGACGACGGCCGCCTGATCGGCATGATCACCGTCGATGACATTCTGCACATTGTCGAGGACGAGGCCAGCGAGGACGTGCTGCTGCTCTCCGGCGCCGGCGACGGCGATATCAACGAACCGATTCGCGACAGCTACAAGGCGCGCGTCCGCTGGCTGATCACCAATCTGGCAACGGCGCTGGTGGCCAGCTTTGTCATATCGGTCTTCGGCGGGGCCATCGAACAAATGGTCGCGCTCGCGGTTCTGATGCCGATTGTGGCGTCGATCGGCGGCAATGCCGGCACCCAGACCATGGCCGTTTCTGTCCGCGCGCTGGCGATGAACGAACTGACCCGTTCGAACACCCGCCGGATAATCGGCCGGGAATTCCGCATCGCCCTGCTCAACGGTGCGACGATTGCGGTGCTTGTCGGACTCGGCACCGGGCTGGTCTTTATCAACCCCATGCTCGGTGGCGTCATCGCCGCCGCCATGCTGATCAATATCGTGATTGCCGGATTTGCGGGGATATTCGTGCCGGTCATGCTCGACCGGCTCGATCAGGACCCGGCGCTTGCCTCCTCGGTCTTTGTCACGATGATCACCGATACCATGGGCTTCCTCGCCTTTCTTGGCCTTGCCGTCGGTAGCGGCATGGTCAGCCTGTAGAGATTGCGATGATCGAAACCGAACGCCTGTTGCTCCGTCCGCATATCGCCGATGATTTTGAGGACTGCCGGGCGATGTGGCAGGATCCGGCGGTGATGAAATATATCGGCGGCCCCCGCTTGGCCGAAGCCGATGCCTGGCTGCGCTTTCTCGGCTATTTCGGCCGCTGGGACATCATGGGATATGGCCTGTTCGCGCTGATCGAAAAATCATCCGGGCAATTCATGGGAGAAGTGGGCTTCAGCGACTTCCGGCGCGGCCTTGGGCCAGACTTTGATCCCTTCCACGAAGGTGCGTGGGTCTTGGCCGCAGCCGGACACGGCAAGGGCTATGCGCTGGAAGCGATGACGGCGGCACAAAAGTGGCTGGATCAAAAATTCAGCCCCGGCAAAACCGTCTGCATCATAAACCCCGACAATCTGCCCTCGATCAAGCTGGCCGGGAAGCTCGGCTTTCAGGCCACCCGCAAAGATGTCTATAACGACAGCACGGTGCAGTTGTTTGAACGGCAAAAACCGGCTTAATCAGAAACTTGCCAGCCATCCGGGCCGGCCGTTTTACCCCGTGTAGGCGGCGACAAAATTACGCAAATCGGTGAATATCCGCTCCCGCTCTCCGTCACCCAGCATTTCACAGCTCAGCGAATCAAAGGCAGGCCGGTTATTGCCGGCCGCCAGGCGAAGCGCCGCAGCCAGCCAGATTTCGTCCGGCGTGGTCTGCGAACAGCAGGGGCGACCGATCTGAAATTTCTCGGGCCAGGCGAAGCCGATCGTTTCCGCCAATATCAATATCCGCGTTGCCGCAAGCTTTCCGCCCAGCCGCTCGGACAGATGGTCGAAACAGTCATAGGCATTCCGGCTGGCAACCACCGCCAGTCGAAAGGCAATGATCAGTCTCGCTTCAACCGATGGCAACTTCCGGATATCCGGCAGTGACAACGCCAGTTTTTCAATTATCTCATCCACTATATCGCTCTCCTCGGTGATCGACTGTCGTCATAATATGCTATTGATAATCATTTGCAATAATAATCTTCGACAATCTGGCCGGCTGCGGCGTCGTTAAGAAAGATACTGGCCTGCAAGGTGCTTGACTAAAGCGGTCGTGCCCCACAGATAATGGCTATGCCACTCAACATGACCAAGATAGCCTATCGTAGCGAAAGCACGGCAACGCTCCGGAACTGGCTCGAATCGCATAAGGACAATGCTGCCACCGGGGGCGAGGCACGGCTGACCACCCGCTATCTGCCCAAGCGCCATGAAGAAATGGTCGGCGGCTCGCTTTACTGGATCCACGCCAAGAAAATCGTCGGCCGCTCGCCTATCATCGGATTCATGGAAAATGGTCAGGGGAAACAGTGGATTCGGCTGGAGCCGCGGCTGATCGCGGTACAGCCGCTCCCCAAGCGCGCCCATCAGGGCTGGCGCTATCTCGAAGAAAAAGACGCGCCGCCCGATCTTGGCGATGGTGCAGAAGGCGCGGAGGAAATGCCCGCCGAGATGCTCGGCGAACTGGCCAGTCTCGGACTGGTCTAGTCCTCCGGCAATCGGTCGATCATATCAGCCTTTTTCGGCGAGCCAGTGGACGAGCAGATCGTGAGCGATGGCAAAAGGCGGCGGCGCAACGAATAGCGCGCCCGGATCACCGGCCATGGCAGCTTCTACTTCTTCTCGTGAAAACCAGGCCGCTTCCTCAATCTCTTCCTCGTCCAGCGTCAGCGTGGGATCGTCGGTAACGCTGGTACAGGCAATCATCAACGACGACGGGAACGGCCAGGGCTGGCTCGCGACATAGCGAACGTCCCGCACCTTGATCCCCGCTTCCTCGAACAATTCGCGTTTCACGCAGCCTTCGATGCTTTCGCCGGGTTCCAGAAATCCGGCCAGGGCCGAAAAGCTTTTCGGCGGGAAGCGCGGCTGGCGACCAAGCAGGACCTTGCCCTCGCATTCCGACAGCATGATCGCCACCGGATCGGTGCGCGGAAAATGCTCCGCTCCGCAACCGTCCTTTTCGGGATCGCACAGGCGTGCCCAGCCGCCCTTGCGGGATTCGGTCGGCTTGCCGCATTGCGCACAAAATTTGTGGCGGGCGTGCCAGTCGACCAGACTCCGCGCAGTGGCGTAAATGGCGGCCTGATCGGCGGGCAAACTGCCAAGTGTCTGCCACAGCGCCCGATTGGCGGCGGGACCGGCGTCCCCTGCCCCGTTCAGTTCCGCAAAAAAAGGCGTGTCATCCTCAATGCCGAGCAACAGCAGATCATGGTCGGGTGATGCTTCATAGGCGGCGCCCCAGGCGAGATCACCATGACCATCGAAAACCGGGTTCAGGCCATCGAGCTTGAGCAGCTTCGCGCGCGGGTTCATCATCGCGGCGCGCAACTTGTCGGGATTCACCCGCACCTGATCGGCACGGTCGAGCGTTCCACCGGCAAAAGTCGGCACTATGCTATTTTTGGCGATCGGCATCTTGTCTCCTGAACATTTCTATTTTTTTGCGCCTTCCTGAACGGGCAGCGGGTTGGCTTCAGTCAGGGACTGGTTTTACCGGCACCGGCCTGCGGCGTCCCGGTCAGGTCCGCATAGACATATTTCGGGAAGTCCGACTGAAAAGGATAGGCGTTGGACGGAATATATTGCGTATAGCCGCCTGCCCGCAAACCGCGCACGGTATCGACAAAGGCCGATGTACCGGCGGCCCCGCCCCAGCCGAATGTACCGGCCGGACTAACATCCGTTCCGAGACCGGACCGCCCACCGGCGCCAAAGCCGTGATTGGCCACCCAGGTGCCTGCGGTGCTGGCTCCCTCGGGCAACAGGTTGGACATGCCAAGCCTGACCGTCTCCGGTTTCATGACCCGCACATTGCCGAGCTTGCCAAAGCCCAGAAGCATTTGCAGGAACCTGTCATAGTCACCGGCGGTTCCAACCAGACCGGTGCTGCCAAAGGCAAAGGCGGGCTTGTCGAGATAGATGCTGGTCGCACCGGGATCGACCGGGATCAACGCTCCGGCAAAAGGCGCGTAATTGTCGGCAAGATCAGCCGCCCGGTCTGCAGGAACATGATAGAACATGCTGGTCATGCCGAGCGGTCCGAACATCCGTTCCTGCAAAAACTGGTCGAGCGGCTTGCCGGAAACCTTTTCTATCACCGCGCTCAGGACATCATGGCTGAGCGAATAGCTCCACTGCGTGCCGGGCTGATAGACCAGCGGCAGCTCCGAGAGCCGCTTGACGAAGGTCATGATATCCGGCGTCGGCGCGCCAAGATCGACACCCGGAATCGGACTGCGGCTGATGCGACCGGGGGTCAGGCCAGCGGCGAGATAGGCCTTCCGGATCGGGCCTTTCGATATGATCGTATAGCCCAGCCCCGCCGTATGGGTCTGCAGCTGGCGGATGGTGATCGGGGCCTTGGCCGGCTCGACATTATCGAGTTCGCCTTCGGGATCGAGCAGGACCTGCATATCGTCAAATTCGGGGAAAAAGTCGGACAATGGCTGATCGAGCGAAATCAGCCCGTCTTCGACCAGCATCATCGTCGCCATGCCGGTGATCGGCTTGGTCTGCGAATACATCCGCCAGAGCGTATCGGGGCCGACCTGGACATCTCCGCCGAGCTTGAGCGAGCCAGCGGAGATCACCTGCGGGTCTGCCTGCCCGAAACCGATCATCGCCAGCATTCCGGCAACCTTTTTCTCCGCGACATATTCGTTGATAATCTTTGTCAGCCCGGGGAAACTGGTGCCCATTTCCCTGGCAAGGGCAACGCCCGGCATCCCGGCCAGCAAAGCGCCGGTGCCGATACCACCGAGCACGGACCGCCGGGAAAAGGAGGCACCAAGAGACGAAGTTGCAGCTTGTCCAACAGTCATTTTTCTTCCTTCAGTTTCCATCTCACAGCCTTGGTGTAGAGGGTCGGCAATCCCGCTTCGGCGATATCATCCAACGCCCACCATATATTATCATCACTGTTAGTAACGATTTTTTCGTCCTGATAAACCGCCAAATCCACCTCAAGCGAAAAATGGGTGAAGCTGTGCTGAACGATATTGTCATGCACCTGCCATTGGCCTGCGATCGGCGGCTTTCCATGACCGTCAATGCCCGCTGCCCATTCGTCGTCCGGCAAGGCCCGCATCCCGCCAAGCATGCCATTGGGCGGGCGGGTGCCGAGCAGCAATTGCCCCTGCCGTTCGATCCAGAAAAGCCGCGCCTTGCGAACCGGCTTCGCCTTTTTCGGCGGCTTGACCGGATAATCTTCCATATTGCCCCCCGCAAAGGCCGCGCAATGTTGCTGCACCGGACAGATATCGCATTTCGGATTTTTGGATGTGCAGATGGTCGCGCCGATATCCATGCAGGCCTGGGCAAAATCGCCGGCACCGTGGCGCGGGGTGATCGCATCCATGGCGGCCCGGATTTCGGCCTTGCCCTTCGGCAGCGGCGTATCGATGGCGAACAGCCGCGCCACCAGCCGCTCGATATTGGCATCGACCACAACCGCCCGCTCGCCAAAGGCAATCGCCGCAATTGCGGCTGCGGTATAAGCGCCCACTCCCGGCAATTCGAGAAGCTCAGACTCTTTCTGAGGAAAGATTCCTTCCCGTTTATCAGAGATATGCACCGCACATTTGCGAAGATTGCGCGCCCGGGCATAATAGCCGAGGCCAGCCCAGGCCGCCATCACATCGGCTTCATCGGCACGCGCCAGATCCTGAACCGTAGGCCAGCGCCGGGTGAATTTTTCGAAATAGCTTTTGACCGCACCGACCGTGGTCTGCTGCAGCATGACTTCGGACAGCCAGACATGATAGGGATCGGGCAAATTGCTGCCCGGCGGAGACCGCCACGGCAGTTTGCGCGCGTTATCCACATAATGTGCACCGATATTGGCAGAAATTTTACGTGCTGTAGCGGGTAAACTATCGACGGCCATGGCCGCGCCATGCCATAAATGCAGATAATGGCGAAGAAAATAGGCACAACAGGCGACGAAAAGGCGAAATCCGTCCCGCCCGGCAAGGCTGTGCCCAAAAAATCCCCGAAAAAGACAGCCGCCCGCAAATATCAGAAATATCAGCGGCCGCGCGGTGGCCCGGCGAAAAGCATCTCCGATCTGGTACCCGAAATCGGCCGAGCCGCCTTTCGCCGCTATGGTTTCATCCAGAGCTCGGTGGTCAGCCGCTGGGCCGAGATAGTCGGTGAACGCTATGCCGCCGTATCATTACCCGAATCGATCCGCTTCCCGCGCGGCGAGAAAGAGGGCGGGACCCTGCATCTGCTGGTTTCCGGCGCCTATGCCACGCTGATGCAGCATATCGCGCCGGATATCATCGAACGGGTAAACCGCTTCTTCGGCTATTGCGCAATCAGTCAGGTACGATTCAGGCAAGGCGTCGTAACGCCCAAGAAAGACAAGGAAAAAAGGGTCCCTTTGCCCGCCTCGCTCAAGCCCGCCCCGATCGAGCTGGGCGAGAATTTGCGGGATATTGGCGATGCGGAATTGAACCGGGTACTCGAATCGCTCGCATCGGCGGTTGCAAAGGCGGAAGCGGCCCCTAAGAAAGATGTGCAAGCGAGCATAAAGGTCATCGGCAAGATCGGTGGCGGTGACAGAAAGAAAGACGAGAGATGAACTTTAAGAGCGCCTATCTTGCTTCGGCACTGGTTGCTGCAACCGTGATCGCCGCACCGGTATCCGCACAGCAAACCGACCGGGTTACCCTATCTGCAATGGGCGGCCATATTATGGGCAACCCGCTGGCCCGGCACAAGCTGACGGAATATATGAGCTATACCTGCAACCACTGCGCCGCATTCGAGAAAGATTCCCATGATGCCCTCAAGACGAATTTCGTCCGGAATGGCTATATCAGCTTTGAAATCCGCAACCTGATCCTCAACCCGATCGATCTGACGGCTGCGATGCTCGCCCGCTGCGGAGGACGGACCAAATTCTTCGGTAATCACCACGCTCTGCTGACGAAGCAACCGGTCTGGCTGAAGAAATTCCAGTCGACCTCGCCGGAAGTCATGAAGACGATGAACGACGGCACTGTGCCCGAGCGGCTCAAGAAAATTGCCAAGGCAGCCGGTCTCGACACATTGATGAAAGCGCGTGGCTATACCGCGGGTCAGATCGATGCCTGCCTGTCCGACAAGGTCGAACAGGACAAGATTTTGGCGATGACGAAATATGCCACAGACACGCTCAAACTAAGCGGAACGCCCAGCTTCACGCTCGCCGACCAGCCGCTCGAAAATGTCCACAGCTGGGCAGCTTTGCGCCCCAAACTGGTGGCACTTCCGCAATAGACACACGACCCATTCAGATAACAGGAACAGAATATGCGCACATTCAACTATATTGCACCTTTGGCCCTCGCTCTGGCGCTGACCGCCTGTGGCGAAGCAACCGAAGGCGAGACGGGAGCAAGCTCCGGTTCGGCGGTGGAAGCTGTCGAAGCTCCTGCCGGACAGAAATGGTCGGAAACGGTTGCCAAAACCGATGCCGGCGGCATTGTCATGGGCAATCCCGATGCGCCGATCAAGCTGGTCGAATATATGTCGATCACCTGCTCGCACTGCAAGGATTTCGGGGAACAGGCATTTGCCCCGCTGCGCGACACTTATGTTGAGAGCGGCCGGGTCAGCTTTGAAATCCGCAACTTCGTGCGCGATCCACTGGATCTCACCGCCGCCATCCTCTCGCGCTGCAGCGGCGAAGGCCCGTTCTTCCCGCTGACCGAACAGGCTTTGGGCTATCAGGCAACAATGTTTGAAAAAGCGCAGGGCATGGGCGAAGCAACCTATAGCAGCATCTTGCAATCCGATCCGAAAGTCCGCTTTGTTCGCCTCGCTGAGCAGCTAGGGCTGATCTCTTTCTTTCAGCAGCGCGGTATTTCCGAAGACCAGGCCAAGGCTTGCCTCGCGGACACGGAAGTGGCGGAAAAGCTTATGGCTGAAACACAGAAAGGTGCCGAGGAACTCAGTATCGAAGGAACGCCAACCTTCCTGATCAACGGACAAAAGGTCGAAGGCACCAACTGGGCAATGATTGAAACCAAATTGAAGGAAGCCGGCGCCCGGTAGGCGCGGGACCAATCGCATAGGGGGGCGCGATTTGAATCTGGTCACTGACACAGGCAGCATGGGATTTATTCCGTGCAAATAAAGAAGCTCCGACTCTCGGGCTTCAAAAGCTTTGTCGACCCGACCGAGCTGCGCATCGAGAAAGGGCTGACCGGCGTGGTCGGCCCCAATGGCTGCGGAAAATCGAACCTTCTGGAAGCCATCCGCTGGGTGATGGGCGAAAATTCGGCCAAGTCGATGCGCGGCGCCGGCATGGAGGATGTGATCTTCGCCGGCACCCAGGACCGGCCCGAACGGCAATTTGCCGAAGTGGCACTGTCAGCGGAACGGGAAACCGACGACGTATCTTCGCTCCACGTCGGCGACAATGACAGCGAACTGGAAATTGTCCGCCGGATCGAGCGCGGCTCAGGCTCCGCCTATCGCGCCAATGGCACCGATGTCCGGGCCAAGGATATTGCGCTGATCTTCGCTGATGCCGCCACCGGCGCGCACAGCCCTGCCCTCGTCAGCCAGGGCAAGATATCCAATATCATTTCCTCCAAACCCGAAGCACGGCGCGAAATGCTGGAAGAAGCAGCGGGCATTTCCGGCCTGCATGTCCGGCGCAGGGATGCCGAACAGAAATTGCGCGCGGCGGAAAAGAATCTCGCCCGGCTCGACGACATATTGGGCGACATGGAACAGCGCGCCGCCAATCTCAGACGGCAGGCCAAACAGGCGGAACGTTACAAGAAGCTGAGCATTGAAATCACCACCGTCGAAGGGCGTCTGATCTACGCCCGCTGGAAAGAGGCCGCCGCTGCCGCCGATATCGCGAGAGCCGAGGCGGAGGCCGCCGAGGCCAAGGTCAGCACAGCGCAGAGTGAGCAGCAAGCCGCTGTATCCGCCCAGAATGAAAGCGCGAAAGCCCTTGGTATTCTCCGTACAGAAGTTCAGCGGGCGCGCGAAGAGGCCAGCGAGTCCAGCCATCGTCTGCTGACCCTGACCAACGAACGCGACAATCTGAAATCGCGCCTGCTCGACCTGCAGGCGCAGGCCCAGCGCATCCATGACGACAATGCCCGCGAAGACCAGCTGACCCGCGATGCGATGGAGGCATTGGACCGCCTCGAGCAGGACGAGAAAAGACTGTCGGAAGAATTGTCCGCCCTCACCAAGGAGCGGCCCGATCTCGAACGCGCCGCCGAACGATCGGAACGGGCCGCCAGCGACGCGGAAGTCGAACTGGCCAAGGCAGTGGCCGAGGAAGCACGGATTCAGGCAGAGATAAAAGTCGCCAATGCCGCCGTCGATGCGGCGCAGGCCCGCCATGACCGGCTGGCTGTCGAACTGGATCGCCTCAATGCCGAACGCGCCGAAATGGGTGATGAAGGCAAATTGCAGGCAGTCCTTGCCGAAACGATTGCGACGCGGGAAGCGGCACAGGCTGCAGCGGATGGCAGCGGCGGCAAGATCGCGGCACTGGAGGAGCAAAGGGTGCAAGCCACTGCGGCCCGCGATGCCGCCCAATCCGGTCTGGCCACGCTGAAGGCCGAACTGGCCGGACTGCGCTCCGAACATCACGCACTGGATCGCGAACTGTCGAAGGTCGAAAGCGCACACAAGGCGATTGACCAGGTCAAGCCGGCACCGGGCTATGAACGGGCATTGGCGGCGGCGCTGGGCGATGATCTGCTCGCGTCCGTCGGCGAGGACGGCGACCGTTTCTGGGGCGGCGGCAACATGGCGGCGGCGAGCGAAGCGCCCGCCGGAACAGAAGTCCTGCTGGACCAGGTTCAGGCACCGACGGAATTGCACAATCGCCTGTCACAGATTTTTGTCGCGGAGAGCGACGAGGGCCCGCCCCTCATGGTTGGCCAGCGACTGGTCACCAAAGCGGGCGCGCTGCGCCGCTGGGACGGTTTTGTTGCCCGCGACGACGGCAATGCCAGCGCCGAACGGCTGGTCCGGGCCAATCGCCTGC
>CAJQNR010000159.1 GCA_905479715.1 uncultured Sphingorhabdus sp. | reverse complement strand
GAAAAGGCACCGAAGAAAGCAGCCCCCAAGAAGGAAGCTGCTCCAGCCGAAGAAAAGCCGGCCGCGAAAGCCAAGGCTGCTCCAGCTGAGAAGGCTCCGGCCGAAAAGGCACCAGCGAAAAAAGCTGCTGCCAAAACCGAAACAAAACCCGCTGCAGCCAAAAAGGCTCCAGCGAAGAAGCCAGCAGCCACAAAGCCGGCTGCGAAGAAAGAGGACTAAACCATGGCACATAAAAAAGCAGGTGGTTCATCCCGCAACGGACGCGATTCAGCAGGTCGTCGTCTGGGCGTAAAGAAATTCGGCAGCGAAGCTGTTGTCGCCGGTAACATCATCATCCGCCAGCGCGGAACCCAGACCCATGCGGGTCGCAATGTCGGTATGGGCAAGGATCATACCCTGTTTGCGCTCGTCGACGGCAAAGTGGAATTCCACAAGGGCAAGCTCGGACGCAAATATGTGTCCGTCGACGCCATGGCGGAAGCCGCAGAATAATCGGACAATCGATAAAGGGTTGTCCTCCAGCAGGATGACCCGGCAGGTTCCAAGGAACCACCAATTTCAGGGAGAGGGTCATCCTCTCCCTTTTTTTGTCTCTCCCTGTCATAACGTCACGGTCTTGTAACGGTCGCCAGCTAACGGGCTAACCAATCAAGACAGGGGCGTCACGAGCATGATGATGGAGAGTCCCGATGTTTGCCGTAACACCAAGACTATTTTTAAGACCTGGCTGGACCGAGGACAGCGATACATTGTTGGCAACGATCAATGATCAAGCCGTTGTTCGTAATCTTGCCAGCGCCCCCTGGCCCTATAGGCGCGAGGATGCGGAGCAGTTTCTGGCGAGTTCTCGTCCGGTGCTTCATCCCAATTTTCTGATCTTTCGCCGCAATGGTAAAGAACCCCAATTGCTGGGCGGTATCGGATTTGGAGACGATGGCGATGGACATCTCGAATTGGGTTACTGGATCGCCCGCAATCATTGGGGGCATGGCTATGCGACCGAAGCCGGCCGCGCGGTTATCGACATTGCCAGGACGCTGGGACATCCGGAAATGCTGGCCGAACATTTTGCCGATAATCCCGCCTCGGGAAAGGTATTGAGGAAACTGGGCTTCAGGCCAACCGGACGGACCACCCGGCGTTTTTCAGCAGGCAGAGGTCAAGAAGTCAAGGCGATACAATTCACGCTTTCGCTGTCGGAAGATGATTCGGCAGACGGTATGATGCGAGACCTTGCGGCCTGATCTAAGTCTCAGGCGACTTTCTTCAAAGGTGCGGCACGGCGCCGGTTGTCGAGTTCCGATATCTCGGCCGAAATGGTCTCTCCGTCCATGATCGCGGCTTCATATTCGCTTTCCGCGAGCCCGATGAGGTCGCGATCATCAATATCCCAGGGGTGGAAGCCCGGCTTGAAAAACTGCATCAGGGGACGCAACGTCCGGCGGAACGGCGCCGGCCCGACGAGCGCATAATAAGCTAGCCCTGTCCATGCGCGTGGTCCGGAAATGCCATCCTGCCGCAGCAGATCGAGCACACCCTTGATCCTGTTCTTCGTGAAGCCGAGAGAGATTTTGGCCATGAATATGCTGCGCACCAGCCAGCGTTTGAACGGATTCCACTCTCTCGTCATATATAGCCAGGTATCATAAGCCACACCCTTATGCTCGACCTCTTCCGAAGCATGCCATAGCCAGAGATTGCGCTGATGTTCGTCGGCCTGTTTGAAATGTTTCGGGTTGGCGATCACCTCCGCCGCCAGAATGGCAGTGATATGCTCGATACACATGGTCGCTGCGAGATGGTATATCTCCGGCCGGACCCGGATTCCGTTGACGACATCAGCGATGGTTTGTTCCAGCCGCGAAATATCCAGATCACAGTCTGTCAAATGCTGGTTAAAGCAATGATGTTCGCGGCTATGGGTCGCCTCTTGCTGGATGAAAGCACGGATTTCACCCTGCAATTTTGAAGGCACCCGATTGCGGAACCTCCTGAGCGACTCGATAAAAAAGGTTTCGCCTTTCGGGAAGGTCACCGACAGGGCGTTGAAAAAGGCCGAAGCGAAAGGATCGCCCCCAATCCAGCGACGGCGCTTGATCGATTCGCTGGCAAAATAGCGGTTGCGGGATTTGATATGGAGATCGTCAGGCGTCGCGCTTTTATGGGCGTGATCGGGCTTCTCTGCATAATCGGATTCGATCGCCGCACCGGCGATGGATGGATTCCTACCCATATCTTTTCGTACACCTTCCTGAAATTCAAGATCAACGCGACCGCTGTTGGTTAAGCGTTTTCTAGACAAGGAAGGTTAAGGATACGCGTGGCAACATACTTAAAATTATTGGTTTACAATCGTTTACCACGATAGAAACCGTAGGAATTCTGCGTTTTTTGCAAGGCGGTGATTGAAATATTCTGGTTTATTTGCGCCGAAAGCGAAAATACCAGACGTCATGGCCCTGACGACGTGCCTTCGCCTCGTAACGCGTTTCGGGCCAGCCACCGGGGCGGATCATCCAGTCTTTCGGACTTTCGCACAGCCAGTCAAACTCGTCGCGCTGGTTCATGATCATGCAGGCCCATTCGAGATAGACCGGATGGTCGGTGCCGAACCGGAATTCTCCGCCCGGCTTCAGCTTCGCCGCGATCAGGTCGACCGGCCCGTGGTTCATGAAGCGCCTTTTGGCATGGCGTGCCTTCGGCCAGGGATCGGGATGCAGCAAATAGACGAAGCTCAGGCTGCCGTCGGGGATGCGCTCGAGCACGTCGAGCGCGTTGCCCATATGCAGGCGGACATTGGCCAGATGGCCATCACGGATATGCTGCAGGGCGCCGACCACGCCGTTGAGATAGGGCTCGCAGCCGATAAATCCGTGATCCGGCAACATGTCGGCGCGGGCAGCGAGATGTTCGCCGGCGCCAAATCCGATCTCGAAATGCAGCGGGCGGTCGCTGCCAAACAGCGACTTTGCGCTAACCGGTCCCGCGGTGGGAACAGCGATCTGCGGCAGCAGCTTTTCGACGAGCTCAACCTGCTGATCGCGCAGGGCATGACCCTGCCGCCGGCCATAAAGCTGCCGGATAGTGGTCGGGTCGCCGTCTTTAAATGCGGTCATCGTTCGAATATTTCTACTGGCAAGACGGTTCCTAGAGGGCCGCTTTCAGCGCATCCACCAGATCGGTCTTTTCCCAGCTGAAGAAATCGCCATCCGCCTTGCGGCCGAAATGGCCATAAGCGGCGGTCGGAGAATAGATCGGCTTGTTGAGACCGAGATGGGTGCGAATGCCTTTGGGTGTCAGACGCACCAGCTGTGGCAATATTTCTTCGAGCCGTTCTTCGCTCACCGTGCCGGTGCCGTGCAGGTCGACATTGATCGACAGCGGCTCGGCCACGCCAATGGCGTAGGACAGCTGGATCGCGCACCGTTTTGCAAGGCCGGCGGCGACGATATTCTTTGCCAGATAGCGGGTGATATAGGCAGCGGAGCGATCGACCTTGGTCGGATCCTTGCCGGAGAAAGCGCCGCCACCATGAGGGCTGGCACCGCCATAGGTGTCGACGATGATCTTGCGGCCGGTCAGACCAGCGTCGCCGTCAGGGCCGCCGATTTCAAAGCGGCCGGTCGGGTTGACGTGGATCACCGTCTTGTCGGTGATAAAGCCTTCCGGCAGAACCTTGTGAAAGACGCCCATCACATAGTCGCGCAATTCCTCGTATAGCGCCGGATTGTCGCTGTCCTTGAAATAACCGGGCGCATGTTGCGTCGAAACCACCAGAGCAACGGCCTCAACCGGTCTCTCGTTGACATAGCGCAGGGTTACCTGGCTCTTGCTGTCGGGTTCGAGAAACGGCGCCTTGCCGCTGTGCCGGTCCGCCGCCATCTGCTTCAGTATCTCGTGCGAATATTGCAGCGTGGCCGGCATCAGGTCCGGTGTTTCGTCGCTGGCATAGCCGAACATGATGCCCTGGTCACCAGCGCCCTCGTCCTTGTTGCCACTTTCGTCGACGCCCTGCGCGATATGCGCCGATTGCGGGTGCAGGTAATTTTCAAAGGTCAGATTCTGCCAGTGAAAGCCGTCCTGTTCATAGCCGATTTTCTTCACCGTCTCGCGGACGGTCTGCTCGATTTCATCCTGGGCTCCTGGCGCCCAATTGCCGTCCGTATCGATCATGCCCGAACCGCGGACTTCCCCGGCAAGAATCACCCGGTCGGTGGTGGTCATGGTTTCGCATGCAACCCGCGCTTCCGGGTCCCTGGAAAGGAACAGATCGACGATGGCATCAGAAATCTGGTCCGATACTTTGTCGGGATGGCCTTCAGAGACCGATTCGGAGGTAAATATAAATTCTGAACGCATGGCAAAATCCTGATTTTGGGCCGAAACAAGATCGGCCAAAGAGACATAAGGAAATGTTTATATGTGCTTTAGCGCTCGCGTACGCGGATAGCAATGGCGGACAGCAGCAAAATCAGCGCCAGACCGAGTGGCAGGATATTGCCAAAGCGTGCGAAGAGCGTAGGCGCCTTCGGCTGCGGCAGGCGGCTGTCAATCCGGCCGGCCTCACCCATCGGAATGCTGGCTCTGACCGTGCCATTGGCGTCGATCACCGCCGAAATGCCGGTCGGGGTGGAACGGATCACCGGTAGCCCCTCCTCGATCGCCCGCAAGCGCGCCTGCGCCAGATGTTGCGGCGGTCCCCAGCTGCCGAACCAGGCATCATTGGACGGGTTGAATATGAAATCCGGGCGATTGTCGCGATCAACAACCTGTCCCGAGAAGATGATTTCATAACAGACCTGTATACCGGCCTTGCCAAATTTGCCGAGATCAAGCGAACGGGCACCGGGCCCCGGCCAGAAATCAAAATCTCCGGGCGCCAGCCGGGACAGGCCTATGGCCGACAGAAGCGGCCGCATCGGGAGATATTCGCCATAGGGCACGAGATGGGCCTTGTCGTAGCGCCCCTGCAACTCCCGGTTTGAATCCATCGCAAAGACACTGTTGCGGGCACCGACCGCGCGGCCTTCCGCTTCGTCAAATTCAAGCTTCAGCGCGCCCAGCACCAGCATATCGCCGGGTTTCATCAGCCCGCCGAGCTGCTGGCGGACAAATTCTGGCGGGCGGCCATAATAATAGCGCGCCGGATAGCCGGTCTCGAGATAATCGGGGATCGCCGCTTCCGGCCAGAAGATGATGCGCGGGCTATCGTCTTTCCGGAGCGTCAGTTCCGCCAGCTTGGCCAGATTCTGCTCTTCATAGCCGGCTTTCCATTTGTCCTGCTGACCGATATTGGGTTGAACCACGGTAATCAGGGGCTGCTCCGGCGAGACCTGCGCCGCCTGATGATGCGGGATCAACGCGAGCCCAGCAAAGATGGCGATCAGCGGAAAGGCAGGTTTCCATCGCTTCCGGCAGAGCAACCACAGGCCACCGGCTCCGGCAAACAGCAGCGCGGAGAGACCATAGGATCCGACAAACATGCTGAGGTCTGCCATCCGGCCAAGCGGCAGCGCGATCGCCCCCAGCGGGCTCCAGATGAAGCCGCTGAAAACCCAGCTTCTCAGCCATTCCGTGACGATCCACATCGCGGCCATCGCGAGCACGAATGTCCCGGGCCTGTCCTTGCCCAGCCAATGGGCACCAAGGGCCGCCAGCGCCGAGAAAACGGCGAGATAAAGCGACAACAAGACCACCGCGACATAGCCGAGCCATTCGGGCATGGCCGCCTGAAAGGTAAAGGCCTTGGCAATCCAGTTCAGGCCGATGATGAAATGGCCCAGACCGAACAGCCAGCCGGTCAAAAAGGCGGCTTTCCGGCTTTGTGCCTGCATCACCAGCGCCATCCACAGGGTCAGCATCAATAGGGTAAGCGGCCACAGGTTGAGCGGCGCGAAACCGGTGGCGCTGATTCCGCCCGCAACGAGCGCTATGGCGTTGGGATGGCGAGCGATCATGGACTGGATTTTTATCACCCACGGCTTTTGCCGTGTTCGTGTTCCCCATTCAATTGCTAATTGCCGCAACTGCTATTTGCTTGCTATCGTGCGCCCATGAATATCATTCCCCTTTTGCTGCTCGCCGTGTCGCAACCGGCACCCACCCCACCCGTTCCGCTCAACGAAAGCCAGCGGCGCGACCTGTCCTGTGTTGCCGTGCTGGCGATCATTGCGTCCGAACAGGAGCGTGGCGTCGAGAGCGCATTCGACTATCCGCTGCTCGCCGAACGCGGTGCCACCTATGCCGGTCTGGTCGGAAAGCGGATCATGGACGAGACCGGACGAACAAAAGAGCAGGTTCGCGAGGATATTCTGGCCGCGTTGGCAGCGGAGCAAAAGCTGGGGAAAAATGCTGCGGATCCGGATGCGGTGGTCAGGCGCGAAATGACGACCTGCCTGCCCTTGCTCGATGCTGCCGTGCCACCAAAGCCGAAACCGGATTTGAACCAGTGCGCGGGGATGCTGCAGATTGCCTATGAGGAAGTCCACGACCGGGAGGGTCTGTCCAAGACCGCGCAGGATTTGAAAACCCTGGCGACGGTTCTGGACAGCCGCGCCCGCGACAAGATGCGCGCCGAGGGGCTGAGCGGTCAGGAAAGTGATATATTGCTCACCCAGAGCCGTGAAACCATGCTGGCTGATGCCAGACAGAAAGAAGCCCGGGGCGAAACGTCCGATCTGGATTTCGAACATTGCTTCACCCTTGCCGCCCCCGACGACAAGGGAAAACAATATGAACATTGAACCCGCCGCCCCGTTACGGCCATTCCATCTCGCATTTCCGGTGCGGGACCTTGCGGAAGCACGGAAATTTTACGGCGGCCTGCTTGGCTGTGAAGAAGGCCGCAGTGATCCCCACTGGATTGATTTCAACCTTTACGGGCACCAGATCGTCACCCATCTAGACGCGCAACATGATAGCCGCCCACTGGTCAATCCGGTCGATGGCGAACAGGTCCCCGTTCCCCATTTTGGCGTGGTGTTGACAATGGCCGGATGGCAGGCGCTGGCTGACCGTCTAACCGCGGCAGACATCGCTTTTATCATTGCACCGACGATCCGGTTCAAGGGAAAGGCGGGTGAACAGGCAACGATGTTTTTTCAGGACCCGAGCGGCAATGCGCTCGAATTCAAGGCCTTTGCCAGCGATGACCAGCTGTTCGCGAGCAATTGATCCCGAGGCGCAAGCCTAGGCTGACTGCTCATTCTCCCAGCGATCCATGCCGTCTTCCAGCTGCCGCTCTGCCATGTCGCGGGCGCTATTTCGTGTCAGCCCCAGCGATCCGGACAGGCGCTCGCCAATCAACGCATCGCCCAATGCCATAAGCACCAGTGCGAGCGTATCTTCATGCATCTCGCGATCCGTATGGCCACCTTCCCCGACATCATCGACCAGCGTGTGAATCGCTTCGACGATCGGATCGAGCGCGTCTTCATTGCCGGTCAGCATCATCCAAGACCAGAGCGCCGCAGCACCCTGTTTGTCAAACGCGTCAAACGTCAGGTCAACAATATCGCGCACGCTGCCTTCGCCGGAGCGGGATTTCAGAATCGCCTTGCTGATCATGCCGCAGACTTCATTGGACAAATAGGCGGCGAGCGCCTTTTGCAGGCCGGAAGCGGAACCGAAATGATGCAGGAGATTGGCATGGGTCCGACCGATACGGGCGGCCACCGCCTTTAACGTGACCGACTGCGGACCCGTTTCGATCAGCAAATCGCGGGCTGCTGCCAGCGCCATATTACGGCTTGCTTCAGGGGAAAGACGTCGCTTCGCTATTGACATTTATGTTAGTAACCTTATTATCAGACAGGCTATCTATAGGCCGCATTTTGCATAATGGAAACATCCGATGACCATGCCCAGTTCCGCCAACCCCCAAGCAAAAACCATCCAGACGCCAACCCCGGCGGATCACAAGATCACACCGCGCGACCGTCGGTTCGGGCGCGATGAAGGCTATGAACCAGGAAAATACTGGCAAAATGGTGATCCGGTGGCGACCGCCTTTTACAATTGCCTGTCGCTGACCTTCCCGCGTGGCGAGGCGTTTTTCATTGAAAGCGTAAAAGCATTCCGCGACCACACGCCGGAAAAATTGCAGAAGGAAATCCGCGCCTTCGTCCAGCAGGAAGTGATCCATAGCCGCGAACATCTCGCGCTCAACCGCAGGGTCGAGGAAAATGGCTATGACACCAGCCGGATCGAACAGCGTATTACCGAGTCGCTGGCGATGACCAAGGATCGGCCCAGGATTGCCAATCTTGCGGCGACGATGATCCTCGAACATTTTACCGCGATCATGGCGCAGCAATTTCTGGCCAATCCCCTGCACTGGAAAGATTCCGACGAAGAAACCGCCGATCTGTGGCGCTGGCACGCGCTCGAAGAGATTGAGCACAAGGGTGTCGCCTATGACACATGGCTCTATGCGACGAAGGACTGGAGCCGCTGGCAACGCTGGAAGGTGAAGGCTTTGATGATGCTGGTCATCACCCGTAATTTCTGGGGCAACCGCTGGCATGATACGCTCGATCTGCTCGCGCAGGACGGCATCTCCGGATGGCGGGTAAAAATGAAGCTGCTAAAATTCCTGCTCGTCAGCCCGGGTATCGCGCGGGCGATTATCATCCCCTGGTTCAAATTCTTCCTGCCGGGCTTTCACCCGTGGAATGAAGACGACCGGCATTTGATCCAGCGGGCCGAAAGCGAATATGAAGCGGCGATCACGGGGCGACCGGCGACCGCCTAGGTCCGGGCGGTCAATGCGCCGCTTTGCTGACGTCGACCTTATCGACCCATTCCGGGAAAAAGCTGGGTTCGCGATTGGACCAGCCGGGCGCTGTCGCAGCGGCTTCGCTGATCGATTGCAGCAAGCTCTTGCGGGACTTGGGGTGAAGATGCGGAAGCGATGCCGCCGCACAAAAGGCACCCGGCAACCAGGGACGGGATTCCGGTCCCAGCAGGCGCTCATAGAGAAAACGAAAAGCCGGAAAGCTGTGGATACGTCCCTGCCCCAGATCGAACGCGGCCAGAGAAATAAGCGACGGCATGAAGCCTTCGATACTGTCGATGGCACAATCTTCGGGAATCGCTTTGCGGATATCGTCGAGCCGCCGGTATAAAGACATCTGGACCTTGATCCCGGCCTCCTCGACCTTGTCGCGAGACCAGGTCTCAATAGCGTCGGAGCGCTCAAGACCGATATCGAGCGAACGCCGGATATAGCGTTGGGTCGCAGAGCTGAAACTCGCGAATTCCTTCATCTCGGCCAGCGTCATGGCGCCGGGAACCGCTTGTATTTCCTTGGACATGTCTGCGCGTCTCCCTGTGGGCTCATCCCACCCAGACATTTGAGCAATATATGGTTAGTATTTGGTTAAACCGGCGGGACATTATTCGCTGCAGACCGCCCAAATTCGAAAAGTTGCGCGCCAGACTCAGAAAGTTTCGACCAACCGCAAGCCTGTTTCGACCGGACACGATTCCCCTAGAGACAATTGATACCATATTGTCCTAAGCTGCTGCGCAACCATGATTGAACGCATATGAGAAAATTTGAACTGGGAAAACACAAGCCGTCCGTCGGACATCAGGTTGCCATTCTGTCGATTCTTGGCTTCTGGCTTTTCTATGTGATTGTCCTGACCCTGCGGGCTTCGATTGGCGATTGGCCAGCCCAGGGCGAAATGGCGATGCGGCGGATTGTCGTGACCATTTTCGGTATCGGCATCACCTATCTGCTCTACCTGTTCTTCCAGCGATTTGAGGACAAGCCGCTGTCAACGCGGATCATAACCACCTTTGCCGCCGCTATTCCCGCCGCAATCATCATCGCCTCGTTCAACCATTATATTTTCAATATCTATTATCCGGAAAATCTGTGGGACGAAGCGCATGTCGAGGAAATGCGCAAATATATGTCCCAGGAAAATCTGGCGCTAAAGGCAATTTCCGAAGATGCGATCTCCCGCTTTTTCTTCCTGATCAGCTGGGCTTCGCTCTATCTGACCCTGAGCTATGCCGGCGAAGTCCGTCAGGTCGAGCGCAAGGCCGCCCGCTTTGCGCAAGCCGCACAGGATGCGGAATTGCGGTCGTTGCGCTATCAGGTCAACCCGCATTTCCTGTTCAACACGCTCAACAGTCTCAGCACATTGGTCATGCGCAGCCAGCCGGAAGAAGCGGAAGAAATGATTCTCAATCTTTCGAAATTCTATCGCACCAGCCTTTCCGGCGATCCGCTGGAGGATGTCCCCTTGTCGGACGAAGTGCATCTGCAGAATCTCTACCTCGACATCGAAGCGGTCCGCTTCCCCGAACGACTCCGGACCAAAGTGAATATTCCCGACGAACTGCTCAATGTGCTGGTGCCGGGCCTGATCCTGCAGCCTCTGGTCGAGAACGCGATCAAACATAGCGTCGCGCACAGCAAGCGTCCGGTCACGATCACCATCAGCGCGCGGTCCGATGGTGACAATCTGATCCTCACGGTGGCCGATGATGGCGACCCCCGTCCGGTGGATTTGCACGATGACGGGACGAGCAGCGGCATAGGTCTTGCCAATGTCCGCGATCGGCTGGAAACGCGCTTTGGTGCACAAGCGAGTCTACAGACTGTACGTCTGGCGGAAGGTGGTTATATTGCCCAGCTGACCTTCCCGTTGATGCTGGACAACCCATGATCGAAGACATCGAAACCAAACCGCTCAAGACGCTGATCGTCGACGACGAACCGCTGGCGATCGAACGCCTGCAACTGCTCTGCGCGCGCCAACCGGATATCAATCTGATCGGCACCGCCAGCGATGGCGAAGCGGCGCTGCGCCTTACCGAACAATTGCAACCGGACCTGCTGCTGCTCGACATCGCGATGCCCGGCAAGGACGGGCTGGATGTCGCGCGCGCGCTGTCCGGCAAGTCCGATGCCCCCGCGATCATATTTGTCACCGCTTTTGACAGATTTGCGGTCGAGGCTTTTGACGTTGCGGCAATCGACTATGTGCTGAAACCGGTTGAGAACGAGCGGCTGACGCTGGCAATATCGCGCGTGCGGGAACGCACCACCGAACCGCGCAGCACCGACGCGGAAGATTCGCCCTGGGCAGAAGAATTCTGGGTGCCCTACAAGTCCGAACTTCGCCGCATCGTCGCCAGCGAAATCGATCGGGTCGAGGCCGAACGTGACTATATGCGGCTGCATGTCGGCAGCGTCAGCTATCTGCTGCATCAGACAATCACCGGCCTTGAGGAACGTCTGAACCCGGAAGAGTTCATTCGCCTGCACCGTTCGCATCTGGTTCGCCGCGACTGGATTGCCGGATTGCGCCACGACGGCGGCGGCGTGTGGATGGCCTGTCTGAAATGCGGCACCGAAATCCGCATCGGCCGCACCCATCTGGCAGAGGCGAAAAAGCTGGCGGGGCGCTAGCCGGGGTCAACCGTCGAAGGATCTGTTGCGCAGCACGATGCCATCGGGATTAACAATCGACAAGCGGCCCGGCAGGGGTCTATTCTGCCCCTCCCTCTTCCGTGATCATCAGGCCTTATCTTGATACTCAATATTTTCATCGTCCTGTCGGCTGTCGCAACCGGGCTAGTGCTGCTCGCGCCGCGCCTGTCGAAATCGCAGGTATGGCGCGCGACGGTGACGCCGCTGGCGTCGATCATCGGCAGCGGCTTTCTCGTGCTCGCACCGATATTGGTGTCGGATTATGGCTATATCGCGCCGGCCATCATGGCAGGCCTGTGTCTCGGCGCCTATCTGTTCGGATCGGCGATCCGCTTCAACATCCTGCAACGCAATGTGCGGGAACCGGTGCAGAATGATGGCGTCGACCGGCTGGAAATTGCAGCGTCCTGGGCGCTGGTCTTCGCCTTCACCATTTCGGTCGGCTATTATCTCAATCTGTTCGGCGCCTTTGGCGTCAGCCTGACCTCTTTCGACAGCAACGCCAATGCCAAGCTGCTGACGTCCGCCGTCTATATCCTGATCCTGATCGTCGGCTGGACGCGCGGATTCAATGCGCTGGAAAAGATGGAATATAGCGCCGTGACGCTGAAACTGGCGATCATCGTCGGCTTGCTGGTCGGCCTGACCTGGTATTTCTACCAGAAGGCCAGCGCCGCAACGCTCTTCGTCCATCCGTCGATGCTCTCCGGTTGGCCCGCGATCACGCTGGCTTTCGGACTGATCATCACCGTGCAGGGCTTTGAAACCTCGCGCTATCTGGGCCGCAATTATGATGCCGAGACCCGGATCAAGTCGATGCGCCTCGCCCAGATCGTCAGCGCGGTGATCTACATGATCTATATCGGGCTTTTCGCCTATAGTTTCGAGCGCGAACAATTCGCCCTGACCGAAACCGCGATTATCGACATGATGGGAATCATCACCCCGATTCTGCCGCTGCTGCTGGTCGCGGCTGCGCTGGCGGCGCAGTTCAGCGCCGCGATTGCCGATACCAGCGGTTCGGGCGGGCTGGTCGAGGAACTGACCAAGGGCCATGTAAAGGCGCGCACCGGCTATGCGATATTGGTCGGCATCGGCCTGTTTCTTACCTGGAGCGTCAATATTTTCCAGATCATCGCTTATGCCAGCCGCGCCTTCGCGCTTTATTATACGCTACAGTCGGTGATCGCCGCTCGGCGCGCCTTCCTGATTCCCGGCAACCGGCTCAAGGGAGTCGGCTTCATCCTGCTCGCGATGCTCGGTGTGATGATCGTGTTGTTCGGCAATGATGTCGAATCAACGAACGGATAGCGATTGCCTCAGCTTTTTATCGTTCGTGGGCGCGCCTGCCGATAGGTTCCCAGAACCCGCACACTATTGCAGTGAAAGCTCAACTCCTCAAGCGCGCGATCTACCGCCGGATCCCCCGGAGCACCTTCAATGTCGACGAAAAATTCGGTCGCGGCAAAACTGCTTCCCTGCTGGTAGCTCTCGAGCTTGGTCATATTGACACCATTGGTCGCAAAACCGCCCATCGCCTTGTACAAGGCCGCCGGAATATTCTTAACCTCGAAAACAAATGTCGTCATCACCGGACCATTGGCTGCGGGTGTCGCCGCATCCCGGGCGAGGACGACAAATCGGGTGATATTATCGGGGGAATCCTCGATGGCATCTGCAAGCGGTTGCAGTCCGTAAATCTGCGCCGCGAGGCCGGGTGCAATGGCCGCAGCGTGAGGATCGTCAGACTGGGCAACAAAAGCCGCTGCGGCCGCTGTATCGGCATAAGCGACCGGGATGATACCGCGCTTGCGCAGATAATGGCGGCACTGGCCGAGCGCTTGCGGGTGGCTCATCGCTGTCTTGATGTCGGCATGGGCCGATTTGGCCATCAGGCAATGCTGGATCGGCATGAAATATTCGTCGACAATATACAGACCCGATTCGGGGAGCAGGAAGTGAATATCGGCAACCCGGCCGTGCAGTGAATTTTCGATCGGAATGATCGCGCATCCTGCCGTGCCCTGTTTCACCAGATCAATCGCATCCTCAAAGGCGAAGCAGGGAACGGGCAGACAGTCCGGAGCATAGTCGAGCGCGGCAAGATGCGAGTTGGCACCAGGCGCGCCTTGAAAAGCAATTGCTTTTTCCGGCATCTCGGCGCCTTTTTCGGTCATTTTCCTGACCATACCCAATGCGTTTTTCGGAAAGCTGTCCATCATGCCTCTCTTTTGCAGCGCTGCGATAGTCGAACGGAACATGGCTGGGCAAGAAAGAAGTGGCCTTTCCGACAGGGCCGACCAAATTAGTAGTGATAATTGCATCTTTTGCGGCAATTGAGGCCTTGCGTTGCTCCTTCGCCCTCTTTACAGACAGCACAAATTTGGCAGGCCCATGGCCGCCGCTCACTCAGGGGTTTGAGAGACAATATGAGCAACAGTAACACCATCGCAGGCTGGGTTCTTGCTGGCGGCATTGCCGCACTGGGATTTTCCATCGTTAGCGGCAAATATTTCCACGCTGGCAAGCACGAGCGCCCGGAAGTCATGGGTTATGTGATCGAAGGCGTGGAAGCCTCCGGTGGTGCCGCGGCAGGCCCCTCGATTGAAGAGTTGTTGCAGACCGCCGATCCTGCTGCCGGTGAAAAGATTTTTGCCAAATGTGCCGCATGCCACACGATCAATCAGGGCGGTGCCAATGGCATCGGTCCGAATTTGTGGGGCGCGATGGGCAAACCGCACGGCCATGTGCCCGGCTTTGCCTATAGCGATGCACTGAAAAGTGTTCCCGGCAATTGGGACTGGACGAGCATGGATGCGTGGCTGACCTCACCGCGCAAATATGCCGAAGGCACGAAAATGACCTTTGCCGGTCTCGGCAAGGCGGAAGACCGCGCCAATCTCATGGTCTATCTGAACGCACAGGGATCGAATATCCCGCTTCCCGCTGCCCCGGTAGCCGAAGAGCCCGCCGAAGAAGCTGTTGAAGCAGATGCAGAAGCAGAAGCGGGCGCTGATGCCGAAGCTCAGGAAGAAGTGCAGGCAGACGCAGCAGCGGCGGAAGAATAATATTCCGCCGGATTGCTTTAGCTGCAATCCAGTCCGTAGAATTTCTGGATAATATCCCAGGCCTCGTCCGCGGTTTCCACGAACTGGAACAGATCGAGGTCCTTGCGGCTGATCGTGCCTTCCTCTGCCAAGGCCTCAAAATTAACCACACGGTTCCAGAAGCTTTTGCCGAACAACAATATCGGCAGCTTTTCCATTTTGCCGGTCTGCACAAGCGTAACCAATTCGAGAAACTCGTCCAGCGTTCCAAATCCGCCGGGAAAGACAGCAACCGCTCTTGCCCGGATCAGAAAGTGCATTTTCCGCAGCGCGAAATAATGGAACTGGAAACTCAGGGACGGCGTCACATATTCATTGGGTGCCTGTTCATGCGGCAGGACAATATTGAGCCCGATTGATTCTTTGCCGACATCCGCAGCGCCGCGATTGGCGGCTTCCATGATCGAGGGTCCGCCACCCGAGCAGACAACAAAATCGCGTTTGCCGTCACTGGAAATACCGCAAGCACTGGCCAATCGCGCCAGATTGCGCGCTTCGTCATAATATTTGGCTTTTTCTTTCAACCGCTGGGCAATCTTGAGCGATTCCTCGTCCGTCGCCGCGTCGACCAGCGCATCGGCCTGATCGGGTGCGGGAATGCGGGCGGATCCGTACATCACCAATGTGGAACCGATGGCGGCTTCATCCAGCAACATTTCCGGCTTCAACAATTCAAGCTGGAATCGGACAGGACGCAATTCTTCCCGGAGCAGAAACTCGGTATCCTGGAACGCCAGACGATAGGCCGGGTCCCTGGTCTGGGGTGTGCCGACATCAGCCTTTTCGGCAAATTGGGCTTCCTGCCTGGCGTGATAGAAACGGTCGTTGTGGAGATCTTTATTGGTCATGCCTCCGCCCTAAAGCAAAGATTTGTGACTGACCAGTGACCTTGTCCCGTTAGCGACAATATCCGTTACCGCTCATATCAAGATGGAAATGGTCCCGGTGCGCCGCGTTGTAATTGGGGCTCAGAACCGTGCCAAAACGCTTGCAGGCACTGTCATGTATCGCGGCCAGAAACTGCATCTCCTGACGACCGCTTTTCCAGTTATTTTCGACCGTTATCCGGCGACCGTCGGTCAGCACGAAAGCCGACACATCGATCGCATTGGCATGGGCATGTTGTGACAATTTTCCGGAACCGGCGATATTGCGGCAGTTGTAGCTGCCCATGGTTTCGATACGCTTGAGGTCGCTGCCCAGATATTTGCGCGCCGCACGTTTAACGGCATATTCGGTCCAGGCGGCAAATTTGCTGGCAAGTTCGCATTTCACCGGACCGAGGTTGGTCACATCCGCCCCCACGTCGAGCAGCTTGATACTGTCGATCTGGCTGCACCCGCCGCTGAACTGGCGATTGGGCAAGGGAGAGAATCGGACGTTGGCCTTGCCGAGATCGCTGAAACATTGGCGCGCTTCAGGGGTCGGGTTAAAATTGCCGAGACCGGCGGAGGCCTGTGGCCGCTGCGATTGGCCGTTATTGCTTGCCGGTATTGCTCCACAGGCGCTGAGCAAGAGTGAAGCCAGTCCCAAGAGTCCTGCCGTCCGACCACGGCGATTGATTCGTACTGTCATTTCCATGCCAGGATCAATGGCAGAAGATGGTTAAATCCAGGCTTAAGAACATGGTTAAAAATTCCTTACCAACCGAGCGAATCGGGACTTGCGGCGGATTTCACTTTATAGCCAATCATATGCTGGGCCTGCCGCGGAACAGAATCCAGCTCATTTTTTTGCCCGCTATCGCCAGAATAATTTCTGGCTTCACACCGCGGCGAGGTCCTTTTTCAAAAGAAATAGTCGGTTTCATCCGCAACCAAGAACGCGCTTGACATGTTGCGATGCACAAGACAAAGCGGCGCCGGGCCACGCGGTCCCAACGCCGCGCGAGCTCTCTGTAAGGAGAAGCGTTTAAATGACTGATACTACGATTCCGATGCCTGAGTTGCGTCCTGACTGCCCGAATTTTTCTTCGGGCCCGACCGCCAAATTCCCCGGCTGGTCACTTGATAAAATCAACACCATTGCCATGGGCCGTTCACACCGTTCGGCCACCGGAAAAGGCCGGCTGAAATATGCCATCGACCTGAGCCGTGAACTGCTCGGCATACCCGACGACTATCTGATCGGCATTGTGCCTGCGTCCGATACCGGCGCCGTCGAACTGGCGATGTGGAACATGCTGGGCGCCCGTCCGGTAACCGTTGCTGCTTGGGAAAGCTTTGGCAATGTCTGGATTCAGGACGCTGTAAAACAGCTCAAGCCTGCAAATCTGACCGTCCTTGAAGCCGATTATGGCGAAATTCCCGACCTGACTACGATCGACAAGGGTGACGATGTCGTCTTCACCTGGAACGGTACGACCTCGGGCGCAAGAATTCCCGATACCGACTGGATCGCCGCCGACCGCGAAGGTGTCACCATCAACGACGCGACCAGCGCCGTCTTTGCCCAGCCTATGGACTGGTCCAAGCTCGATGCGACCACCTTTAGCTGGCAGAAGGTCATGGGATCGGAAGCCGCTCACGGCATGCTGATCCTCAGCCCGCGTGCCGTCGAACGGATCGAAAGCTACACCCCGTCCTGGCCGCTGCCGAAAATCTTCCGGGTGAAAAAGGGCGACAAGCTCAACACCGCGATTTTTGAAGGCGCAACGATCAACACGCCTTCGATGCTGGCAACCGAAGATTATATCGCTGCGCTCGAATGGGCCAAGTCGATCGGTGGCTTGTCCGAACTGCACGCCCGTGCCGACCGCAACGCCAAAACCGTTCATGACTGGCTCGAAGCCACGCCGTGGATGCGCAATATGGTCAGCGATCCGGCCAAATGGACCAACACCGGCGTCTGTATGGTCTTCCAGGGCGAGTGGTATGAAAGCCTCGACGATGATGCCAAGGCCTCCGTGCCCAAGAAAATCGCCGCAATGCTCGAGAAAATGGACATTGCCTATGATTTCAACGGCTATCGCGATGCACCGCCATCCCTGCGGATCTGGTGCGGATCGACCGTAGAGCAAGAAGACGTTCGCCGTCTGCTGCTGTGGATCGAATGGGCTTATGCCCAGGTGAAAGCCGAACTTTCCTGATTTTTATGTCGCCCCGGCCAAGGCCGGGGCCCACACCAATGTCTGAAATATGCCGATATTGACCTGGAGGCCGCCCTGCGCTGGCCTGACGAACCCAACAAGGAATCCAAAAAATGCCAAAAGTACTTATATCCGATAAAATGGACCCGAAAGCCGCCGAGATTTTCCGCGAACGGGGATGCGAAGTTGACGAAATCACCGGCCAGACGCCGGAAGAGCTGATGAAGATCATCGGTGAATATGATGGCCTCGCCATTCGCTCTTCGACCACTGTCACGCCCGAATTGCTGGCAGCCGCGACAAATCTGAAGGTGGTTGGCCGTGCCGGCATTGGCGTCGACAATGTCGATATCCCGGCCGCATCCGCCAAAGGTGTCGTGGTCATGAACACGCCATTCGGCAACAGCATCACCACGGCGGAACATGCCATCGCCTTGATGTTCGCCCTCGCGCGCCAGCTACCCGCGGCCGATGTGTCGACCCAGGCCGGCAAATGGGAAAAATCCAAGTTCATGGGCGTCGAACTGACCAGCAAGACGCTTGGCCTGATCGGTGCCGGCAACATCGGCTCGATTGTTGCCGAGCGCGCCATCGGCTTGCGGATGAAAGTTGTCGCTTATGATCCGTTCCTGACCGAAGAACGTGCGGTTGAAATGGGTGTCGAAAAAGTCTCGCTGGACGATCTGCTCGCCCGCGCCGATTTTATCACCATGCACACGCCGCTCACCGACCAGACACGCAATATCCTGTCGGCCGAAGCGCTGGCCAAAACCAAACCCGGCGTTCGGATCATCAACTGCGCACGCGGTGGCCTGGTCGACGAGGCCGCCTTGAAAGAAGCGCTGGAATCCGGCCATGTTGCGGGTGCTGCCCTCGACGTTTATGCGCAGGAACCGGCGAAGGAAAACGCCTTGTTCGGCACGCCGAACCTGATCTGCACGCCGCATCTCGGCGCTTCGACCAGCGAAGCCCAGGTCAATGTCGCGATCCAGGTGGCCGAGCAGATGGCCGATTATCTGGTCAATGGCGGCGTCGAAAATGCGCTCAACATGCCGAGCCTTTCGGCCGAGCAGGCTCCCAAGCTCAAACCCTATATGACGCTTGCCACGCAATTGGGTTCGCTGGTCGGCCAACTCGCAGCCGACCAGATCAAGGGCGTCGCCGTTGAAGTGGAAGGCGCGGCTGCCGAACTGGACCAGAAGCCGATTACCGCCGCAGTGCTGGCCGGACTGATGCGGGCCTATAGCGACACCGTCAACATGGTCAACGCGCCCTATCTGGCGAAAGAACGCGGCCTTGATGTCCGCGAGATTCGCCATGAGCGCGAAGGCGACTATCACACTTTGGTGCGGGTGACCGTGACCACAGACGAAGGCGAGAAATCGGTTGCGGGCACCTTGTTCGGCTCATCCGGTCCGCGACTGGTCGAGATGTTCGGCATCAAGGTCGAAGCGGATATGGAAGGCGACATGCTCTATATCGTCAACCGCGACGAGCCCGGCTTTATCGGCAGCGTCGGCACCACCCTGGGCGAAGCGGGCGTCAATATCGGCACATTCCACCTTGGCCGACGCAGCGATGCGCCAGGAGGAGAGGCGGTATTGCTGCTTTCAATCGATTCGCCGGTGGAAGAGGCCGTGCTATGGTCGGTTTGTCAGCTGGAAGGCGTCAAGACGGTCAAGGCACTGAGCTTTTAGTTCGATAAATCAAGACCCAAGAAAAAGGATGGCCTGAGCCTGTGCTTGGGCTATGGAGCAGGGCCATGCGAACACCATCGAACCTCTTGCCCGAAGGATTCCACGACGCGCTGCCGCCTTATGCCGAGGCGGCATCGCGACTCGAACGCGACGTCCTAGATACATTGGCCAGCCATGGCTATGCCCGGGTCACGCCGCCGCTCGCGGAATATGAAGACGGTCTGACCGATCGGATGCAGGGCGCATCGCGGAGCGACCTGATGCGCTTCGTCGATCCGATCTCGCAGCGCACTCTGGCGCTGCGACCGGATATGACCATGCAGGTCGGCCGTATTGCCAAGACCAGTCTCGCTGATCGTCCGCGGCCGCTCCGGCTCAGCTATTCGGGACAGGTCTTGAAATTGCGCTCGGGACAATTGCAGCCGGAACGCAGCCGGCTGCAAATTGGTGCAGAACTGATCGGCAGCGATAGCGTCGTCGCGGCCAGCGAGATTGTCTCGGTTGCGATCGAGGCGCTGGAGCGCGCAGGCGTTTCGGGCATCACCGTCGATTTCACCATGCCCGACCTGATCGACATATTGGCGGCCGGACCGCTGCCGCTGAACGATACCCAGATCGGCGAAGTGCGCGGCGAACTGGACATGAAGGATGCCGGCGGTCTCGCCGCCATGGGTGCAACCGGTTATCTGCCGCTGATCGAAGCAACCGGCCCGTTTGACGAGGCGATGACGAAATTGCGCGATTTTGACACCGACGGCTTGCTGCATTCACGGCTGGACGGCGTTTCACGGATCGCGGAGAGCATCAAAGGCAAAGCCAGCCTCACTCTTGATCCGACCGAACGGCACGGCTTTGAATATCAGAACTGGTTTGGCTTCACGCTTTATGCCGAGAGCTTTATCGGTGCGCTGGGGCGCGGCGGCAGTTATGAAATCGTTCATGCAAACGGCGAATCCGAAGCGGCGGTTGGCTTTTCGCTTTACCCCAATCCGCTGATTGATGCCGGTTTTGGCGCAAAAATCAGAGAGCAGATCTTCCTGCCGCTTGGACATGATCAATCCGCAGCCGCGCGATTGAGAGAAAAAGGCTGGCGCACAGTCGCCGCCCTTTCCGACGAGGACCAGGCCGAGGCGCTTGGTTGTTCCCATATTTTGAACGGCGATCAGCCGGAACTTTTATAAGAAAGTGACTCAATGGCCAATGTAACGGTAATCGGCGCACAATGGGGTGATGAGGGCAAAGGCAAGATCGTCGACTGGCTGTCCGAACGCGCCGATGTCGTGGTCCGCTTTCAGGGCGGGCATAATGCCGGCCACACGCTGGTCGTCGATGGTGCGGTCTACAAGCTTTCCCTGCTCCCCTCGGGCATCGTGCGCGGGGCCTTGTCGATCATCGGTAATGGCGTGGTGCTTGACCCGTGGCATTTGCGCGAAGAAATCGCCAAGCTGGAAAGCCAGGGCGTAGCCATCAATACCGACAATTTCGGCATTGCCGAAACCTGCCCGCTGATCCTGCCGATCCATCGCGATCTCGACGCCATGCGCGAGGATGCCAGTGGCAAGGGCAAGATCGGCACGACCCGGCGGGGCATTGGCCCTGCCTATGAAGACAAGGTCGGGCGCCGCGCGATCCGGGTTTGCGACCTCGCCCATCTCGACGATCTCGGGCCGCAGCTTGACCGGCTTTGCGCTCACCATGACGCGCTTCGTGCGGGCTTCGGCGAACCGCCGGTCGACCGGGAACGGCTGCTTGATGACCTGAAGGATATCGCCGACAGCGTACTGCAATATGCCCAGCCGGTATGGAAACGCCTCAATGAAGCACGCCGCGACGGCAAGCGCATATTGTTCGAAGGCGCGCAGGGCGTACTGCTTGATGTCGATCACGGCACCTATCCGTTCGTCACCAGCTCGAATACGATTTCCGGCACCGCAGCTGGCGGATCGGGCATCGGACCGTCCGGCACGGGCTATGTCCTCGGGATAACCAAGGCCTATACGACTCGCGTCGGGTCCGGACCGTTTCCGACCGAGCTTGACGATGCGATCGGCCAGCGGCTGGGCGAACGCGGCCATGAATTTGGTACGGTAACCGGCCGTCAGCGGCGCTGTGGCTGGTTCGATGCGGTGCTCGTGCGCCAGGCTCTGGCCGTGTCCGGTGTTGCCGGGATCGCGCTGACCAAGCTCGACGTGCTCGACGGGTTCGAGGAACTGAAAATATGTGTCGGCTATGATCTGGATGGCGTGACTTATGACTATCTGCCGCCGCATCATCAGGATCAGGCGGCGGTCAAACCGATATACGAGACGCTGGAAGGCTGGAATGCAACCACTGCCGGTGCGCGCAGCTGGGCAGACCTGCCGGCCCAGGCGGTTAAATATATCAAGCGGGTCGAGGAGCTGATCCAGTGCCCGGTTGCGCTGGTATCGACCTCGCCCGAGCGCGACGACACGATTCTGGTGACGGATCCGTTTGCGGATTAAACGGCATCGATGTCCCGGTAATGAGGCGCCGGTCTCAGGGGGCAAAGAAAAGCATTACCGGACTGTTGAATCTTTCAAGGCGCATGTTTCTTGGATCAGCGCGGCACCACAGGCTCTCTTGACCATTTTGATGGAGACAGGCGTTCATTGACTATACATCACCCGTTCATCGCGGCGATGTAACCAAGCTCAGGCAATCATGTCCCATTTGTAATGTGGTCGTTCTAACCAAAGTAATCCCTATTTTATGCGTAGCTTTTTCAAACTCCAGTCTCTCGACTTGGCGATCGATCTCGGTACCGCCAACACGCTCATCTATGTGCGAGACCATGGTATCATGCTCAACGAACCATCCGTCGTCGCTCTCGAGACCAATGACGGGGTGACAAAGGTGCGCGCGGTCGGCAGCGATGCCAAATTGATGATGGGCAAGACGCCCAGCAATATCAGCGTCATTCGTCCCCTCAAGGATGGCGTCATCGCCGATCTGGATGTTGCCGAGCAGATGATCAAACATTTCATCCAAAAAGTGCACCAGAAAAAGCCGGGGATATTCCGGCGTTTCGACATTGTCGTCTGTATTCCTTCCGGTTCGACCAACGTGCAGCGCCGCGCATTGCGCGATGCCGCCTCCAATGCCGGCGGATCGAGCACATTCTTTATAGAGGAACCGATGGCCGCAGCCATTGGTGCGGGGATACCGGTAACCGACCCGACGGGCGCGATGGTGGTCGATATTGGCGGTGGCACGACCGAGGTTGCGATTTTGTCGCTGCAGGGCCTAGCCTACAGCACTTCCGGACGGATGGGCGGCGACAAAATGGATGACGCCATCGCCTATCATATCCGCCGCAAGCATAATCTGGCGATCGGTGAAGGCACAACGGAACTGATCAAACATGAAATGGCGAGCGCGGTGAGCCCGGTCGACAAGGGCCGGACCATGCATATCAAGGGCCGCGATCTGGTCAGCGGCATGCCGAAAAAAATTGCCGTCACCGAAGCCGAAATTGCGACAGCGATCGCCGAACCCGTGAGCCAGATAGCGGAAGCCGTGCTCAATGCGCTTGAGAATACAAAACCGGAGCTGGCAGCCGACATCATGGATCAGGGCATCGTCCTGACCGGTGGCGGTGCGTTGCTCGGTCGCATTGACGAATTTATTGCCGAAAAGACCGGGCTACCGGTCACCATTGCCGATGACCCGTTGACCTGTGTCGCCAATGGAGCCGGTCGCGCGCTCGAAGACCCGCTTTTCGCCAATGTACTGGTCCCCGCCTGAAACCATAATGCTCAGGATGCGGCAGCGCGCCTAGACATCGTCGGCCGAAATCATTTCCTCGCGGTCAATCTCGCCGGTCATCGATGCGACGGTTACCGCAACGGCCGCATCACCCGAAACATTGGTGGTGGTGCGCATCATGTCCATGATCCGGTCAACGCCAGCGACAAAGGCAATCGTCTCGAGCGGGACGCCAACGCTTCCGAAGACCAGTGCCATCATGATCAGGCCCGCACCGGGGATGCCCGCTGCGCCGATTGCTCCGAGCGTCGAGGTGATCGAGATCAGGACATAATCGCCAAAGCTGAGGTCGACGCCGAATATCTGCGCACCGAACAATGTGGCAAGTCCGAGATACATCGCGGTACCGTTCATGTTGATCGTGGCACCGAGAGAGACCACGAAGCTCGCGACCGAATTGCTGACACCGAGATTGCGTTCGACGCAACGCAGGGTCACCGGCAGGGTTGCGTTGGAGGAAGCGGTGGAATAGCTGACCGCGATCGCATCGATGATGCCGCGGAAGAAGTCGATCACCGGCAATCTGGCGATGAATTTGATCATCCCGGAATAGACTAGCCCGATAATCAGCAGGCAGCCGAGATAGTTGAGCCCGACCAATTGTGCCAGCGAGAGCAAGGCGTCCATGCCCAGCGTGCCGGCGACCCATGCCATCAGCGCAAAGACACCAAAGGGTGTCAGTTCCATCACGATCATCGTGACTTTCTGCATCACAATTGCGCCACTATCGAAGATTTTGGCCAGCGGTTTGCCGTCCTCCTTGGCCATCAATATGCCGATACCGATGAGCAGGGCAAAGACGATCAGCGGCAGCACCCGAACATCGGCCATCACCTGCACCGGGCTGTCGGGCACGATTGAGAGGATCATGTCGACCGCGGTCGTGTCATTCGGAACCGGTGTCTCGCCCTTCTGGATAGCGCTGGTGTCCACGCCTGTTCCAGGCCGGAAAAATGTGCCGAGTGCCAGGCCCAGCCAGGCGGCGATCTGACCGGTGATGACAAACAATATCATTGCCCGTCCGCCAACACTGCCCAGTTTCTTGAGGTCTCCCAGCGCGGCGACGCCGGCGACGAGCGAGAAGAAGATCAAGGGCACGACGAGCATCTTGATCGCCTTGATGAAAAAATCACCAATCCATTTGATCGTTTCGGATTCAGGGCCCCATAACAGGCCGGTAATCACACCAAGAATAAGAGCTGCGATCACCCGTTGCCAAAGCGGAATCTTGAACCAGAATGCCAGCATGCGATTATCCCCGAAATTTTTCCCGGCCTGAGCCTATCGTTAGCATCACAGCGCGGCAAGCCTTTAGGGACGGACTACATCCAGAAGCTGATCGCCAGACAGGTCGACAGACCGACGCCAAAGGTCAGCGGAATGCCGGCCTTGAAGAAGTCGGTGAAGCGATAATTGCCTGCCGCATAGACCAGAGTGTTGGTTTGATAGCCGATTGGCGTCGCGAAACTGGCCGACGCCGCGAACATCACCGCGATAACCAGAGGTCGGGGATCAACCCCCAGATCATTGCCCAACGCGATCGCAATCGGCGTAATGATGATCGCCACCGCATTGTTGGTCACAATCTCGGTCA
>CAJQNR010000158.1 GCA_905479715.1 uncultured Sphingorhabdus sp. | reverse complement strand
ACCCGCGTCAAGCAGACAGCGGATCATCTCGATTGGGCTGGCAGGCGTTTCTTCTGCCGGTTTCAATATGATTGAACAACCCGCAGCCAAAGCCGGCGCGAGCTTCCGCGCGGGCGTATAGACCGGGAAGTTCCATGGGCTAAAGGCAGCAACAGGGCCAACCGGTTGATATTTGACGAAGCTATTCTGCCCGGTCGGACGCACGAGCACGCGGCCATAACAACGCTTGGCTTCCTCGGCCATGATATCGAAATGGCTGGCGGAAGCGGTGACCTCGCCGACCGCCTGGGCGAGCGGTTTGCCTTGCTCGTAGGTCATCAGGCGGCCGATTTCCGGCGCCCGTTCGCGCATCAGGTCGGCGGCCTTGTGGAGGATCGCGGTGCGGTCGGCCACAGGCGTGTCGCGCCAGATCGGGAAAGCGCGTTCTGCGGCGCTCAGGGCCCTGTCGAGGTCGGCTTGGCTTGCCTTCGGTAGATCGGCGATCACCTGTCCGGTTGCCGGATTGACGACCTCGTGGACGGCGCGTTCCCCGCCATCAATCCATTCGCCATCGATATGAAATTGCAATTTGCGAGGATAGGCGTTTGACATAGTTGCTCCTGAAACTGTTTGTCTTGCTACTAGACTTGTCGCCGGATTCCCGCAATGACTGTAACAAATACTGAGAGGAGATTTCGATGGAGATAGTCACTGAAGGCCTGCGCTTTCCCGAAGGTCCGATTGCGATGCCGGATGGCAGCGTCATATTGGTCGAAATCGAGGCGCAGCAGCTGACCCGGGTGTTGCCGGACGGCACCAAGCAGGTCGTCGCGAAAACCGGTGGCGGCCCCAATGGCGCGGCCATGGGCCCCGATGGCAAAATCTATGTCTGCAACAATGGCGGTTTTGAATATCATGAAGCCAATGGCTTTCTGACCCCCGCGGGTATCGCCAAGGATTATGCCGGCGGCAGTATCCAGCGGGTTGATCCCGACACCGGCGAAGTCGAAACACTCTATAAGGACGGCGATTTCGGCTGCATTTTGCGCGGACCCAATGATATCCAGTTTGATGCCCATGGCGGCTTCTGGTTCACCGATCATGGCAAGACCGATTATGAAAAGCGGTGCCATGATATCGTGGGAATCTTCTACGCCAAGGCCGATGGCAGCCATATGGAAGAAGTGATCTTTCCTTCGAACAATCCCAATGGTGTCGGCATTTCGCCGGATGGCAAGACACTTTACGCCGCCGAAACTTTCACCTGCCGTCTGATGAAGTTCAACATCACCGCACCCGGCAAGGTCGCGGCCGATGCAGGGCCGGGCGGTCCGGGTATCCCGCTCTATCGGCCTTCCGGCTATAAATTTTTTGACAGCCTGGCGATGGAAGAATGCGGCAATATCTGTGTTGCGACCATCGGCGAGTGCGGCATCAGCGTGATCTCGCCCGAAGGCGAACTGGTTGAATTTGTGGAGACACCGGATATCTTTACCACCAATATCTGCTTTGGCGGGGAGGACATGATGGACGCGTGGATTTGCCTTTCGGCGACAGGCAAGCTCGTCAAAACCCGCTGGAAACGGCCCGGACTGAAACTGGAATATCTCAATAAATAGGAACGCTTTTTGACAAGAATGCATCACGAACCCCACCGTCTGGAACGGGTCGGCTGGCTGCGCGCCGCCGTCCTGGGCGCCAATGACGGAATCGTCTCGACCGCAAGTCTGGTTGTCGGTGTCGCCGCCGCCGCGACATCGCAGGAGACAATATTGCTCACCGCCTTTTCCGGGCTGGCGGCTGGCGCAATGTCAATGGCGGCAGGTGAATATGTTTCGGTCAGTTCGCAGGCCGACAGCGAGAATGCCGAACGGGCCAAGGAAGCCTGGGAGCTGGAAAACCAGCCCAAGGCTGAGCGGATGGAACTGATATCGATTTACAAGAATCGCGGATTGACCGCCGATCTTGCCGAGCAGGTAGCCGACCAGATGACTGCGCATGACGCGTTGGGCACGCATTTGCGCGACGAACTGGGATTGACCGAAAATTTCGTCGCCAAGCCGCTGCAGGCGGCCGGGGCTTCCGCCCTGTCCTTTTCAGCCGGAGCTTTGCTGCCCGTGATCCTTGCGGGGCTGTTCCACGGAACGATGCTCATCGGGCTGGTGACCGTGACAGCATTGTTGCTGCTTGCCGGGCTGGGCGCGCTTGGTGCCAAGCTGGGCGGTGCACCCATTTTCAGGCCGGTTGTGCGGGTTACATTTTGGGGGGCTGCGGCCCTGGCCGCGACAGCGGCGATAGGATCTATTTTTGGAGCTGTTTCATGAACTATCAAACCGTGATTTTTGATTTTGGCGGGGTGATTACATCATCGCCTTTTGAAGCGTTCAACCGGCTGGAGGCGGAGCGCGGTGTCCCGCAGGACAGTGTCAGGCGGATCAACAGCGCCAATCCCGACAGCAATGCCTGGGCCCGGTTCGAACGGGCGGAACTGGATAGTGCAGGCTTTGACGAGGCATTTGCCGAAGAAGCGCGCGCGATCGGTATCGAATTGCGCGGGGCGGATGTTCTGTCGCGGCTGGCTGGCGATGTCCGCCCGCGGATGGTGGCAACGCTGGACCGGCTGAAAAGCGAGGGCATCAGGATATCGTGCATCACCAACAATGTGCCCGCCGGCAAAGGCGCGGGCATGGCGATGGATGATGAAAAGGCCGCCGCGGTGAAAGATGTCATGCAGCGTTTCGACCATATTATCGAAAGCAGCAAGGCGGGTATCCGCAAACCGGACCCGCGGATTTACCAGATGATGTGCGAGACGCTGGATGTCGAACCGGCGCGCTGTATCTATCTCGACGATCTCGGGATCAACTGCAAACCGGCGGCGGCTTTGGGGATGGCGGCGATCAAGGTGTCGGCCGAGCAGCAGGCGCTTGATGATCTCGGCGCTCTGCTGAACATGCAATTGCCCTGAAACTTTGTACCTGTTCGATTTAACCTGTAATATTTTTGTCATCAATGAGTCGTCGAATGGTCGTGAAATCGCTATAGCGCGACGGGATTGCAAGGTTGCGAGGATTCGTGGGTAACAGCTTTTCGGACAGATTTGGAATGATGACCCGCTGGTTGAACCAGCAGGGTCTTTATCCTGTCCTTGCCCTTATATTGGCGGTTTTGTTGCTGATTCAGGCCGTGCGGCTGGTCTGGCTGGTCCTGACCCCGCTGGGGCCGGTGGGCGATTATCGCGCCAATGATGTCGAGCTATTGTCGCCGCAAGCACGGCTGGCCCTGTTCAGCAGCTTTGATCCCTTTTTTCGCAGCGGCGCGGCGCAAAGCGCCAATGTCGTGACATCATTGCAACTGACCCTCTTCGGTATCCGCATGAACGAGGCCTCGGGCCTGGGATCTGCGATTCTGGCGGGGGCAGACGGTGTGCAGACCAATTATGGCGTGGGCGAGGAGATACTCCCCGGCGTCACGCTGAGCAGCGTCGAATTCGACCATGTCATCATCGATCGCGGCGGGGTTCGCGAAAGCCTGTATCTCGACCAGTCTATTCCGGCGCAAACGGTGGGCACGGACGACCCTGTCGCTCCCGCCCCGCTAACCGCAAATGGCAACGAAATACCGGGTATCGCATCGCTGGCACCGCGCAATGATCAGGGCCGGGTCACCGGCATATTGCTTTCCCCTTCGGGAGATGGCGCCCTGTTCAAGAGCGCTGGTTTCCGCGATGGTGATATTATCGTATCGATCAACGGCACCCCGGTCGGCTCGGCCAGCGATATCGAAACGCTGAAGAGCCAGATCCGCCCCGGTGCGCGCCTGTCCGTCGAAGTCGAGCGCGGAGCCGATACAGTTCCGGTAGCCGTCAATCTGGGAGCCCCATAATGCGCAGCTTTTTCACCCGGATGTTGGCCATCCTCGCTCTTTGTGGGGGTCTTTGGTCCGTCCCGGCTTCTGCCCAGCACACCCTCAACGTCCGTGATGCCGATATTCGCGCCTTTGTGCAGGATGCGGCCAAGGTAACCGGCCGGACCTTCATTCTCGACAGCCGGGTGCAGGGCAAAGTCTCAGTTGTCACCGATCGCCCGCTCAGCCGTTCGGAATATTTTGAGATTTTCCTGTCGACTCTGCGCGCCAATAATCTGGTCGCCATTCCGACAACCCGCGGTGCCTATCGTATCCAGCCGGCAGATGGTGCGGCATCGCAGCCGTCTCGTATTGGATCGCGTGGCGCCGAGGGCAATCAGTTGGTGACCGAGGTGGTTCGCCTTAAATCGATTGTCGCGTCCGAAGCGCTGGAAACCTTGCGCCCGCTCGTCAGTAAACAGGGCTCTATCACCGCCAATCGCAACGCCAACAGCCTGGTTATCGTCGACTATGCCGACAATATCAGGCGGATCCGGTCTCTGGTCGGGGAAATAGACCGCGACAGCGCTGCCAGCACGATTATCACGCTGAAGAACGCGGGTGCGCGGGAAATTGCCACTTCGCTGCAGGCGCTGGCTGCACAAGGCGTCAGTGACGGGCTGCGTGCTCCGGTGACCGTCGTGCCGATCGACAGCAGCAACAGTATCGCCCTGCGCGGCGACCCCGGTGCGGTGACGCGCTTTGCGCAAATGGCACGGGAACTGGACAAGGGCGCGGAATCGGGAACCGAGATACGGGTCCACCGGCTCGACTATGCCAATGCCGAACATCTCCTGCCGGTGATAGAGAATTTGCTGGGAAGCCGGGGAACCGGTGGCAGTTCGGCGACTGTCGCGCCCGCCAAAGGTGGTGAGGGTACAAGTGCACCCGCTGCTGCGACGAGCAGCGGCAGCGGCAACGGCATTGCCAGCCGTGGTCCGTCCATCGTCAGCCGCCTCGAAGGGACCAACGCGATCATTGTCGCGGCCAATCCCGACGTCCAGCGGATGATCGGTGAACTGATCCGCCAGCTCGATACACGGCAGGAACAAGTGGTTGTCGAGGCGATCATCGTCGAAATTTCGGAGTCTCTCGCCCGCGAACTGGGTGTGCAATGGCTGGTTGGTGGCGAAAATGTGCCCTTTGCCGTGACCAATTTTTCCAATGCCTCTCCGAATATTGTCGATGTTGCCGGCGGATTGCTCGCCGACCAGTTTGACACGACCACGACCACCACGACCGATACCGCGACAACGGTAACGACCAACAGCGCCGTCGGTGATGTGCTACTCGAAAATGCCGCGGATGCAGTGCTCAGCGCGCGCGGGGGGTTCGGCGGCTTTGCTACCAGCCTCGGCGGCAGTGCCATCTTGGGCGCGATCATCAACGCGATCCAGTCGGATACCGACAGCAACGTGTTGTCGACGCCTTCGCTGACGGTGAACAATAATCTCAAGGGCAGCATATTGTTCGGACAGGAAATCCCGGTATCGACCGGCGAAGCGCTGTCTGGCAATTTCGACAATGCCTTTCGCACGATCCAGCGGCAGAATGTCGGGATCGAGCTGGAAGTGACGCCACAGATCAATGCCGGCAATGAAGTGCGGATGGAATTGCGCCAGCAGGTCAGTTCGATCGCCGGTCCGGTTTCCGATGATTTCAACGAGCTGATCATCAACAAGCGCGAAATCAACACCACGGTGACGGTCGGCAATGGCGAGATCATTGCGTTGGGCGGCCTGCTTGACGACAATGAGCGCCGCACGATCCAGAAAATCCCGTTTCTCGGTGATATTCCGCTGATCGGAGAATTGTTCCAATCGCGCGCCCGGTCGCGGGTCAAGACCAATCTGATGGTCTTCATCCGCCCAACGATC
>CAJQNR010000157.1 GCA_905479715.1 uncultured Sphingorhabdus sp. | reverse complement strand
TTTTTCTAGATAATCTAGGGGTTACTCTAACAATGCCCGGCGAACCGGATTCACATTGAAAGTGTTTTGCCTATGTAAGTTTTCTGCGGCGTCGAGCGAAGCCCGAAGAAGCGGAAGCGCGGCCCTTAGACGGGATTCGGGCTGGGGTCAAGGGGCGGAAGTGGAACCAAAGGCTATCACGCTGCCCTGCGCAACGATTCCTTCCCGATGGCGTCGCGGACGGCGGCGATCCCTTGATGATGCCCTGCGCCTTCGATGGAGAACTGCGGGTCGGCTTTGGTATTGACCAGCAACCGGTCCTCCCGTTTGGAATGGATCGCCCGAAAGGCTTTCTTGGCAGGGGAAGACATTATCTCGCCCGGATTGACCTGCCCCACGACGCGCTCGTCCGATGCCTCCTCGACGGTCATATCTATGGCCTTGACGATTGGCGCCCGGAATGAAGGGCTGACCGGGCGTGCCGTTATAGCTCGTCATCCTGAACTTGTTTCAGGACCTCGGGCGGCGGCGTGCAATCTCAAGGGATCCTGAAACGGGCTCAGGATGACGCGGCCTTCACTTCGCGCCCCGCCCTATTGCGAAATCGACTTCTCGATATCCTCGACCGGCGAGTTGATCAGTGTCTTGGCCTGTTCCAGCACGATCTTGTCGCTCACTTCCTGATGCAGCAGCGGCCGGATTTCGCCCAGTGTTTCCGGGTCGGCGACCAGGATCAGGCGCTCGAACGCGCCCCGGTGCGAGCGTTCGTATAATTTTTCCGCGATTATTTTGGAGAAGGTCGCCTCCATACTATCCTTTGCCGACCGCTCCGGCGGGGATTTGCCCGAGGGTCCCTGATCGGCCAGATCGCCGGGCGCCCAGTCACCGCCATGTTCCAGCGCGCCACTCCGGATGTAGAAGGTCTTGGCCTCCCTGCCCGTGGCGACGACGACAAATGTTTCTTCCGGAAAATTCAATTGGCTCATGTTCATGTCCTTTTTAGGTTCGGACAATCAACGCGAAAGTCCGGAAAAGGTTGCTTGCGGGCGCTACCGTCGGGGCGGCAATATGCCCCCTCGTCATCCTGAACCCGTTTCAGGTCCCCTCGAGATCGCGCGCTGATGCAGGAGGTCCTGAGCCGAAGGCCACCGCAGGTAAATATATTCAGGATGACGAACATTGCTCTCCCCCGTCGCGCCGCCGTCACAATAATGTCGCATAATCTTATCCGAAATGTCATCCAGCAACCGTCAGCCTGTCACAGCCTTGCTGCACTGCACCATCCATTCCAGTGTCGCATATACAAGGCTGATTCCTTCATGACAAAATTGTCTTCCAACGCCCTCTCCCGCCCCTCGCTGATCGCCCTCGCGTCTGCGCTGTTGGTCGTCAGTGCCGCCCCGGCTCTCGCCCAGACCGCGACCGACGATATCGCCGACGATTCGGACGGCGATGTCATCATCGTCACGGCGCAGAAATTCGAGCAGAAATCGACCGATGTCCCGATCACCATCTCTGCCGTTTCCAATGAGCAGATGAACCGGCTCGGCGTGTCCGATCTCGACGAATTGTCCAATTATGTGCCCGGCCTGAATATCCAGGAGCAGAGCGCGAACAATCCCGGGATCGTCATTCGCGGCATCACCTCCGACAGCGGATCGTCGCAGCAGGCTGCGCGCGTCACGCTCTATTATAATGGCATTGATATTTCCCGCTCGCGCGGTTCCTATCAGGCAATTTACGACATCGACCGCGTCGAAGTGGTGAAAGGCCCGCAGGCAACCTTGTTCGGCACCGCTTCAGCCGTCGGTGCGATCAGCATCATCTCGGCCCGGCCGGAACCCGGCTTTTCGGGACAGCTGACCGCAGGACTGGGCAATTATGACTCGCGCCTGGTCAGCGGCCATATCAACGTCGGCAACGACGTGATCGCCGCCCGCATCGCCGGCGAGTGGAAGCAGCGTGACGGCTATATCGCCAATCTGTCGGACCGGCAGGACGATCTCTATGCACAGGACCAGTTTGGCTTGCGCGGTTCGCTGCGCTTCACGCCCAGTGACGCGCTGACCATTGACCTGATCGGGACCTATGACCAGCAACGCAACAGCGGCACGCCATTCATCTCGGGCAATTTCGCGACCGCTGCCGGTCCGGCCAATATATTCGGCCCAGCCAATCTGTCCGGCGCGCCCGCAGGGATTTCGGCATCAGTGCTGGGCAGCGACGACCTGGGTCTGCGCCGCGAGGTCTATGACGGCAATCTGACGGTCAGCTATGATTTCGCCGACGGCTGGAACTTCACCACCGTCAACGGCTATCGCAAGTTCGACAGCCAGGAAGTGTTCGATGCCGACGGCTCGGCGGCCTGGTATCTGGAATTCACCGAAGATTCGCAGGGCTGGCAGGTCAGCCATGAATCGCGCTTCGCCTATCAGGACGACAATGTCCGCGCCTCGTTCGGGTGGAACTATTTCCACGAGGACAATTCCCAGAACATACCCTTTTCGAGCGAGGAAGGCATCTTCCTGCAGTGCAGCGCCAATCTGATCCCCGGCATGGGCTGTATCGCCGCCGACGGCAGCGTTTCGGCCGCGGGCGCAACGGCGCTTCTGACGCAGGGCCTTGCTACCGTGCTGCCCTATAATTCCGTATTTGAGAATCTCGGGGTCAACGACAGCTATTCGGTGTTCGGAGACGTACGCTGGACGGTATCGCCAAAGCTGGAGCTGACCGCGGGTGTTCGCGGGCTGATCGAGAAACGCAAGTCCGGCTATTATTCCGTTGCGCCGAATAGCGTGATCACCGGTGCGCCGCTGATCCCCGGCCAGACGACCACCAACGGAACCTTGTGGTCGGAGGACAGTTTTACGGCGGTCCTGCCGCGCCTCAACGCGCTCTATCGCCTGTCGGATGACGTGAACATCTATGCCACCATTTCGAAGGGCCGCCGCTCGCCAACGGTCAATCAAACCGCGACCTCGACCAGCCTGATCCCGGAAGAAATCGTGTGGAATTATGAAGGCGGCATCAAGGGATCGTCCGGCATCTTTTCCGGTTCACTGGGCGTCTATTACCAGAAATACAGCGACTTTCAGGTATCGCGCGTCATTTCCGACGCCAATGATCCTTCCGGCCAGCCGATCGGGTCCACCGTCACCGAGAGCGCCGGTTCGGCCAGCAATCTCGGCGTCGAAGCAGAGCTTCAGGTCAAACCGACCAACTGGCTGACCATGTTCGGCAATGTCGGCTGGATCGATGGCGGCATCGACGACAAGGCGGAAAACGGTATCTATGCGGGCAACCGCTTTCGCCTGCAGCCGGAATGGCAGGCAGCGGCAGGGTTCACGGTCAACGCCCCACTGGGCAACGGCATGCGCCTGTTCATGACGCCGAGCGTCACTTACCGCAGCCGGATTTTCTTCGAAACCACCAACAACCCGGACATCGCGCAGGGCCCGGTAACATTGGTCAATGTCAAGGGCGGCGTCAGCTTTGCCGAAGACCGGTTCGAACTGGCGGTATTTGCCCGCAACCTGACGAACAAGGACTATCTGCTTGATGCGGGAAACACCGGCGGCGCCTTCGGCTATCCGACCTTCATCCCGGCCGAGCCACGTTTCTACGGCATTCAGGCCAGCGCGAAATTCTAGCAGCCACCGGTTGGTCTGGCGGGTGCTCGTCGCGCCCTGAAGGCCTGTCGCCGTCCCATATCTCTACCGGCCTGCCTCCTTCGGGATGGCAGGCCCTTTGGCTATGACAGTTACATGCCGGGGGCTCCGGTCGACCTTCAGCAACCGTTACGACAGCCATCAAATCAGGGCGATTTGCCCCTAGGTTAACAGTCTTTTGTTAACCCTATTTTCACAAGCGGAGCCTAGTCGGGAGAGGATATACTCAAACATCAATTGTGGGATGCGCTGAAAACATGGTCGTAGAGCCGCTATTGGAAAAGAAATGGCAGGCATCCTGGCAAACACCATGGCGGTCGCCCAAAATCCCCGACGAAATCCGGTCCTCAATCGAAGACCTGCAATTGCAGCGCGCGCTCACCCATGTGCCGATGATCTATATGGTTGCCATTTTCAATCTGGTGGCCGCGATGATCCTCGCGGAACACGAAGGGGTTGAAACCGTTTATTACGCGTGGATGGGGGTTCTTGCCATTGGCTTCCTCGCGCGCATGATCATGTGGATGCGCCTGCCCCGCAATCCACGGGCCGTGGCTGCTTCCCGGAAAACGCTCAGAAATCTCTCCTGCCTTTCTCTCGGCATCATCATATTTCTCAGCATCTGGTCGGTTTTCATCATCGTGACCGATCGCTTTGCCAATCAGCTCTTCATCCCGATGTCGCTGGTGTTCGGGTCGACCTGCATCGCCCATTGTCTGGCCTGCCTGAAAAAAACTGCTGTGGCTGTCTTATTTGTCGGAGTCATGCCCTCCGCCGTAGCGATGATATTGGTTGGCGACTTTGACCAGGTGATCATGGGATGGAGCATGGTCACGATCGCGCTGCTGATGATCCGGTTCATCATTGATAGCTATAACCAGATCATTTCCGGTCTGATCATGCGCCAAACCATCTGGAAACAGGCGCATAGCGATACGTTGACCGGTCTCGCCAATCGCCGCGCGATGATGAACCACCTGCGACGGGCAGAACAATCGTTCGCCAGTGACGGCAGCGGCTTTGCCGTAGCCCTGATTGATCTCAACCACTTCAAACAGGTCAATGACACTCTCGGGCATGATGTCGGGGATCAACTGCTGGTTGAAGTCGCCGACCGACTGATCCGGAGCAGCACCGAAGAAGAAATTGTCGGTCGATTGGGTGGTGATGAATTTCTGATCTTCATGCCCGATATGAACGGACATGAAGAGGTTCTGGCGCGGGCAACGGCCTATCTTTCCGGCTTTGCCAGACCGGCCCATATCAACGGCCATATCTTAACCCCGTCGGCCAGCATCGGCATCGCCGTGCAGGCCCTGGACGGCAAGGACGCCGAACAATTGCTCAAGGCCGCTGACAGCGCGCTTTATGAAATGAAGCGTACCGGCAAAGACACCGGAAAATTCGCAAACAGGCCTATGCGCAACATCGCCTGACAGAAAGGGCCGGGCCGTTGCGAAGGCTGCCGGTCCATTGGCAACATTAGCGCCTCGTCCCCAGCGGCAGCCATAACAGCAACAGCCCGATGACCGCAGGGCCAGCCTGCACCAGCGCGATGTCGGGCGAGACGCGCCACGCGCCCAGAATGCCCGCAACCGCCACGAACAACAGGAAGGCCGTTGCCGTCTTGCGCTGCCATTCGGAATTGCGGATGAACAGCGACCAGATCAGGCCAGCCGCAAGACAGAGATTATAGATGCCCTGATTGGCGGCCATGGTGGTCGTCGGCGGGAACAGATCAGCGGGGAGATCCGGAAAGGTCGTCGGCCCCTGCCCTTGCCAGGCAAATATCCCGAACCAGGCGATATAGAGATGCAGGATGGCGACAATCACGATCATGATCTTCGCAAGTTTCGGCACGCTTCGATTCCCCCTCGGCTCACACCGCTTATAGACTGTATATTGGCAAGCTCAACATCGCTTGCCGGTCGGATGCCCCGCGCGGCGCATCAGGATGCTTTCCT
>CAJQNR010000156.1 GCA_905479715.1 uncultured Sphingorhabdus sp. | reverse complement strand
CATGACCCTCACCCCGCAATGGCTTGAAGAACTGAGGTCGCGGACCACGCTATCGACGTTAATCGGGCGGACGGTGAAGGTGCAGAAGGCGGGCCGCGAATATAAGGCCTGCTGCCCGTTCCATAACGAGAAGACGCCCAGTTTCACGATCAACGACGAAAAGGGCTTCTACCATTGCTTCGGCTGTGGCGCGCATGGCGACGCGATCAGCTGGATGACCGAGCAGCGCGGTCTTGGCTTCATGGATGCGGTCAAGGATCTCGCCGCCGAAGCGCAGATGGAAGTCCCTGCCCCGGATCCCCGCGCAGCTCAGCGGCAGGAAGTCCGTGCCACGCTGCATGACGTCATGGCGGCAGCACAGGACTGGTTCGTGACCCAGTTCAACGGTATTGAAGGCGCGCCTGCGCGGGAATATCTCAAGAATCGCGGCATCTCGGAAAGCACGATCCGCGAATTTGGCTTTGGCTTTGCGCCCGATTCCCGTGGCCGGCTAAAGGAGGCGCTATCCGTCCATGGCGTGGATCAATTGATCGAGGCCGGTCTGCTGATCAAGGTCGATGACAGGGAACCCTATGACCGGTTTCGCGGCCGCCTGATGATTCCGATCCGAGATCCGCGTGGCCGGGTGATCGCTTTTGGTGGCCGGATATTGGGAGATGGCGAACCGAAATATCTCAACAGCCCCGACACGCCGCTTTTTGACAAGGGCCGCACACTTTACAATCTCGACAAGGCCTCACCCGCTTCGCGCCAGACCGGGCGAATATTGGTCGTAGAAGGCTATATGGACGCGATCGCCCTGGCGCAGGCCGGATTCGCGGATGTCGTGGCTCCGCTCGGCACAGCGCTGACCGAACATCAGATCGAGCGTATCTGGAAAATGGTCGAGGCCCCGATCCTCTGTTTCGACGGCGACAGTGCGGGACAAAAAGCAGCGATGCGCGCGGCCCTGCGCGCGCTACCGATATTGCGGCCCTCGCACAGCCTGCATTTCATTTCCCTGCCCGCCGGTCAGGACCCCGACGATCTGATCCGCTCCGAAGGCGCCCATGCTTTCGCCGCCCTGATCGCCAGACCCCAGACGCTTGACGACAAGATCTGGCAGGTGGAATATGACGCGGAACCTCTCAACACGCCGGAAACCAAGGCGGGACTGAAGAAACGACTCTCCGATCATGTTCGCGATATTGCCGATCAGGATATTGCCCAACATTATCGCCAGGAATTTCACGAACGCTATCAAGCCGCCTTTTTCGCGCAGAAGGACAATCGGCCGGAAGGGCGGTTTACGCCGAATAAGAATAAAGGACGCCAGTTCCCGTCGAAATTCGTCTCTTACAAGCCGCTGGAGGAAACCAAGACCTTTTTGATAGAAGGATATGACCTGCAGATCGCCAAGGGCATATTGGGAGGACTGATCCGCCATCCTTGCCGGATTTCCAGCCATTTTGAAGAGCTCAGCGCGATCAAACTTGCCGATTCGCAGTTGCAGATGTTGCTCGGTGAATTGATCAATGTCGCAATGCGCAAAGAAACGCTTGATATGCAGGGCCTTCTTACCATATTGGAAAAGACAGATTGTTATAATGTCGCAAAAGGGCTGTTACGGGCCGACGCGCTGAATTTCACTTTCAACCGCAAAATGCCAGACGATGCCCCTTCGCTTTTGATCGAACGGGCGCATAAGGATTTGGCAGAAGCGATAAAAGTGGTGACAGCGCGCCCCGGACTGGAAGCAGCTCTCGCAGAGGCGACGCGGCGGGTGCAGGACGATCTTACGGAAGAAAGTTATGCCGAGCAGCAACGCCTTCGCGAAGCGAAGCAGTTATTTCACGAGCGGCTGGTCGAACTGACCCAGATCGACGACGCATTATAGTTTTAAATTAGGGGCCTGAGCCATTGGCAAGTAAAGCAAAAAATACCAAAGCTGAAGACGAACCGTTGATTGATCTCAACGATAGCGCGGTCAAGAAACTGATCGCTCAGGGCAAGAAGCGTGGCTATCTGACGATTGACGAGCTGAATGAAGCCCTCCCCCAGGACCAGAACGAGCAGATTGAGGATGTCATGTCCGCAATCTCCGAAATGGGCGTTCGTATTGTCGAGAATGACGAGGAAGCCGCTGAAGAAATGGGCGGTGATGAAGTCGAATCCATCGACGGCAAGGACAAAGAGAAAAAGACCACTGCTGCCGCTCCCAAAAAGGCAGCCGGCGACCGCACGGACGATCCGGTGCGGATGTATCTGCGCGAAATGGGCGCCGTGGAATTGCTCAGCCGCGAAGGCGAAATTGCGATTGCCAAGCGTATCGAAGCTGGCCGCGACACCATGATCTGGGGCCTTTGTGAAAGCCCGACGACGTTTAACGCGATCATTGAATGGTCAACGGCGCTCAACGATGGCGAAATGCAGTTGCGGGAAATTCTTGATCTCGACGCCATGCTTTCCAAGGATCCTGTTCCGGAAAATCTCGAAGATGACGACGATGATGATGGCGAAATCAGCGAAAAGACCGCCGGGCCGTCGTTCAAGGATGATGATGAGGTCGAGGATGAAGAATCAGCCGATGGCGAAGATGATGACGAAGCGGAACTGACCGAACGCCGCACCAAGCGGGTCGTAGAGGAGGAAGAGGAAGACAATACCCTCTCTCTCGCACAGATGGAAGAAACCCTGAAACCGGGTGCGCTGGAGAAATTTGCGCTGATCACATCGGTATTCAAGAAATTTTCGAAATTGCAGACGACCAGACTCGAGGCGCTGGCAGCGGGCAAGGATTTCCCGGCCGCTTCCGAGAAGAAATATCACGATTTGCGCGAAGAATTGACCGCGCTCGTTGAAAGCGTGCAATTTCACGCCAACAAGATCGAGTTTCTGGTTGACCAGCTTTACTCGTTCAATCGCCGGCTAACGACTCTCGGCGGACAGATGCTCCGCCTGGCCGAGCGTCACAAGGTACCACGCCGTGCATTTCTCGAAAGTTATGTCGGCAATGAACTCGACGATGGTTGGTTGGCAAGCATGGCCAAAACCGACAAGAAATGGGCGGCTTTCGTCGAAAAAGAAGCCGATGCGGTTGATCGCATCCGGACCGAAATTTCCGACATCGCCAATGCTACCGGTACTTCGCTGGTCGAATTCCGTCGCATTGTGAACATGGTCCAGAAGGGCGAACGCGAAGCACGTATCGCCAAGAAGGAAATGGTCGAGGCCAATCTCCGCCTCGTGATTTCGATCGCCAAGAAATATACCAATCGCGGCCTGCAATTCCTCGATCTTATTCAGGAAGGCAATATCGGCCTGATGAAAGCGGTCGACAAATTCGAATATCGCCGTGGATACAAGTTCAGCACCTATGCCACCTGGTGGATTCGTCAGGCAATCACTCGGTCGATTGCCGATCAGGCCCGGACCATTCGTATTCCGGTCCATATGATCGAGACAATCAACAAGCTGGTCCGCACAAGCCGCCAGTTCCTCCACGAACAGGGTCGTGAACCGACTCCGGAAGAAATGGCAGAACGTCTCTCGATGCCGCTTGAAAAAGTGCGCAAGGTGATGAAAATCGCCAAGGAACCGATTTCGCTCGAAACGCCGATTGGTGATGAGGAAGATTCGCATCTCGGTGATTTCATCGAAGACAAGAACGCGATCATCCCGGTTGATGCCGCGATCCAGGCCAATCTGAAGGAAACGGTCACCCGTGTGCTCGCAAGCCTGACTCCGCGTGAAGAACGCGTGCTGCGCATGCGCTTCGGGATCGGCATGAACACTGATCATACGCTCGAGGAAGTTGGCCAGCAGTTCAGCGTTACGCGTGAACGGATCCGGCAGATCGAAGCCAAAGCGCTTAGAAAACTGAAGCATCCTAGCCGCAGCCGTAAAATGCGCAGTTTCCTGGACCAATAACCAGCGACGGCTCCGCCAGGCATCATGGTTTGCAATTCCCTAACAGCCGATAAACCGGCTCTTTAGGAATGCCTGCTATATCCTGAATTTGATGGAGATGCTGATTGCATTTTCGCGACAATTCTCAGGATATCGGAAGTGCGATGCTAGGAAAAAATCTAAAACCGACAGCACAGCGCAACTCTGCTGACCGGGTCGAGGTCTTTGGCAGTGATACCACGCCCTACGTCCGGACGATTGTCGAAGATTTCTCGATTCTATCGGGAGCGGATATTGCCGATATTGCACATTTTCTGTGCATTTTGCACGGTCGCCATCCGGGCGTAATCGATCGTGCTGCCACCAAAACGGCGGATGACGCCGCTCGGGACTGGTTGATTCAGGCGACAGATGGCTTTGCGGCCGAGCGCTCGTTGCTAACCAGATTGACGGTGGCTGCAGGACCAATTTCGGGCGTCAGCGCCGATGACCAGAGCAATGCGGCGGTATTCGGGCAACGCAAGGCGCTGGACATGCTTTCCCAATCTGATCGCAATGGATGCGCGATCGGAGCGGCCATTGCACTGATTTCGGACTGGCACATAATACGGACCATTCTGGAACGCGTCGCCCTGCGCGTTGGTGTGGAAGCCCGTTCATCCACCTTGCCGGACGTTGAAACGACTCTGGCTCTCAAGGAGCAATTGTCGGAACTTCCGGCTGTAGAGCGGGCGTTAAATTTCGGGGTAGAACAACTACTTAACCAGCATCGGGGACTTTGGCAACTTCTGGAGGCACGGCGAAACACGCGCCTTTCCCATTAAAGCCCCCGCCAGCTTTCACTGATCTTAACTAAATGATTAACTTGCCTACATTCAGGCTTTTCCCTATCGCCTTTGCTTTGACTATCACGGCAAGGAATAGAAAATCATGCGTTTTGACGGTACCAAAGACTATGTTGTAACTGATGACCTAAAAGTTGCTGTCAACGCCGCCGTGACTCTCCGTCGCCCCCTTCTCGTCAAGGGTGAGCCCGGTACCGGGAAGACCGTTCTGGCCTATGAAATTGCCAAAGCTACCGGCGCTCCGTTGATCGAGTGGAACGTCAAATCTACCACGAAAGCGCATCAGGGCCTTTATGAATATGATGCGGTAGCGCGTCTTCGCGATGGCCAGTTGGGCGACGAACGCGTCCATGATATTTCAAACTACATCCGCAAGGGAAAGCTATGGGAGGCCTTTACGTCGCCTGAACTTCCGGTTCTGCTGATCGACGAAATTGACAAGGCGGATATCGAATTTCCGAACGATCTGTTGCAGGAACTCGACCGCATGGAATTCCATGTTTATGAGACCAAGGAAACCATCAAGGCCGCAGTGCGCCCGATTGTTATCATCACCTCCAATAATGAGAAAGAACTGCCGGATGCCTTCCTGCGCCGCTGTTTCTTCCACTATATCAAGTTCCCTGATCGCGAGACGATGCAGGAAATCATCAACGTCCATTTTCCCGATATTCAGGCCGTGCTGGTCAAAAAGGCGATGGATATCTTCTACGATGTCCGTGATGTTCCGGGCCTCAAGAAGAAACCGAGTACCAGCGAATTGCTGGACTGGCTGAAATTGATTCTCAACGAGGACATGCCGCTCGAAGTCCTGCAATCGAAGGATAGCAGTAAGGCCATCCCGCCATTGCACGGTGCATTGCTCAAGAATGAGCAGGACGTGATGCTGTTTGAACGGCTGGCGTTCATGGCGAAGCGCGAAGCACGCTAGGCAAAGGCACAAACGATGTTCTTTAACTTCATGGACGAACTCAGAGCCGCCGGCATTTCGGCTTCGCTCAAGGAACATCTGGTACTGCTCGAGGCGCTTGAAAAGGACGTCATCCGGCGCAGTCCGGAGGAATTCTATTATTTGTCCCGCGCGACCTTCGTGAAAGATGAAGGTCTACTCGACCGTTTCGACCAGGTTTTCTCGAAAGTGTTCAAGGGTATAGAAACCTCTTATGGAACGCAGGAAGAAGATATTCCGCTCGACTGGCTGAAAGCCGTCGCTGAAAAATATCTTTCTGAAGAGGAAATGGAGAAGATCAAATCCCTCGGCAGCTGGGAAGAGATCATGGAGACGCTGAAAGAGCGTCTCGAAGAACAGAAGGAACGGCACGAAGGCGGCAGCAAGTGGATTGGCACCGGTGGCACGTCGCCCTACGGCAATTCAGGCTATAACCCTGAAGGCGTCCGGATTGGCGGCGAAGGTGGCCAGAAGAAAGCGCTCAAGGTCTGGGACAAACGCGAGTTCCAGAATCTCGACAATACCAAGATGCTTGGGACACGGAATATCAAGGTCGCGCTCCGTCGCCTGCGCAAATTCGCACGCGAAGGCGCTGCTGACGAGCTTGATATTGACCAGACCATAAGCGGTACTGCCAAACAGGGCTGGCTCGATATCCATATGCGGGCGGAGCGGCACAATGCGGTCAAATTACTGCTGTTTCTCGACGTGGGCGGTTCGATGGATCCATTCATCAAGCTGTGCGAGGAATTGTTCAGCGCTGCGACCACAGAGTTCAAGAATCTCGAATTTTTCTATTTTCACAATTGCCCGTATGAAGGTCTGTGGAAAGACAACCGCCGGCGCTTTTCCGAGCGCACCAACACCTGGGATGTCCTTCACAAATATGGGCATGACTATAAGCTGATCTTCGTCGGGGACGCGTCAATGAGTCCCTATGAAATCACCCATCCGGGCGGATCGGTCGAACATTTCAATGAAGAAGCCGGTGTGACGTGGATGCAGCGACTGACCAACACCTATCCCGCTGCGGCGTGGCTCAATCCGGTCCCGGAAAAGCAATGGGGCTATTCCCAAAGCGTCAAGATCATCCGTGAATTGATGAATGACCGGATGTACCCGCTTACGATCGATGGCCTTGGCGATGCGATGAAAGAACTGACCCGCAAACAGGGTTAGGCGTTAGCCTTCCACCGCCAATAATGTCGTTCCATCATATTTTTCAGCGGCCGGTTCGAAGATGTCGGACTTTTCGAAATGCAGGTCTTCCACGCGAACATCCTTCAGACCGGAAAGCTTGAAAGTCCCGATCTTTATCTCCCGCGGAGGCAGGCCGTCCTTTTCCACCGGCACGGCATCGACATAAAGTTCGTCATGCCGCGTATAAAGAATATGCGGGGCGAGTTTGAATGTCGTATTGTTATAAGTCGCGGCCACACATTTTCTCAGTGCGACGCCTTCCAAAATCTCTTTACTCGGCAACATGGCGACGAGTTACCAGATTTCCGACCAAATGCAATAATTATGTTGCAGTGCAGCATAACTAATACAGTAGATAATCTTTCACCATCTCACGCCAAACCCGCTCATCCGGCGCCGCGACAGCTTCAAGATCATTTGCAATTGTAGATGGATTCTCGATCCATTCCCGCAACGATGGCCCCCCGTTGATCACATCAAAAGCCAAGCGGTCTTCTTCATATTCATAAGGAAAATCGCGCCACAGTTCATATTCGGAATTTAGTTTCCGAATGGCTTTCAGTGCCAGAGCCTGGAGTCGCCAAGGCCGAAACAAATTGTGATCATATGCCGGGCCTTCGGCGTGAATCTGGACCCCATTGCACAACTCACCCTGATGTTTATGGAATGTCGGTTCAAACCAGACTTCCCGAAGCACGCAACCTTTCAGCCATTGGGGGGCCTTTCGCTGCATTTCGGCTATAATCGCGCGCGCATCAATATCCGGAGCACCAAATAGCTCCAGCGGCCTTGTCGTCCCCCTGCCTTCTGAAAGCGTGGTCCCTTCGAGCATCACCGTACCGGCATAGGCCCGCGCCATATTCACATTTGGTGCGTTGGGACTGGGATTGATCCAGATACGGTCTACCGGCCAGCCGAAACCCGGCCCTTCCGGCTTCCACCCCTGCATCTCGACGATCTTGTAGTCCACATTGAGGTTAAACTCGCTGATCAACCAGCGTCCCATTTCCCCCATGGTCAGCCCGTGCCGCATAGGCATCGGGCCTGCGCCGACAAAACTTTCCCAACCTTCTTCGAGGATTGTGCCTTCCACCGGCCTTCCCACCGGATTGGGCCGGTCAAGCACCCATACTGTCTTGCCATGCTCCGCAGCCGCTTCCAGCATATATCGCAGGGTGGTGATGAACGTGTAAATTCGGCACCCCAGATCCTGAAGATCGATCAGGATAACATCGAATGTTCCCATTGATTGAGCCGTTGGCCGGCGGACTTCGCCGTAGAGGCTGAAAACCGGAATATCGTGGATCGGGTCCAGATAATCCTCGGTTTCAATCATATTATCCTGTTTATCACCGCGCAGGCCATGCTGGGGACCAAAAGCAGCCGTGACGTTGATTCCGTCCAAAGCCGCCAGCACATCAAGTGAATGAGTCAGATTGCTGTTGACAGATGCCGGGTGCGCCAGCAACGCCACCCGCTTGCCTTCCAGCGGTCGTCTCAATTCTACGTCTTCTATCAGCCGGTCGATTCCAAATTTCATCAAATTTCCGCCGTTTCAAATTTATGGATGAAGCAATCCCTATTGTGGAAATCCGGATTACCCAAAGAATGTTTTAAAGCCCATAGCGATTTTCGCCCATTTTTTTCCTCAAGCACCGCCGCCAGCGCCATTTCCAGACGGCCGGTTTCCAAAGCAGGAAGCCCGCCGAGGTTGACCGTTGCGACGAGCTCGAAATTACTGGTGGTCATGCTCGATTCAATCCTTGGCGGGCTCGCCAGATCTGGATTGCTCATACCCTCGCGATAGTTTTCAAAAGCGTAGACTGCCCATTGGGCGGACGGCGATAGGTTCAGCTCGAGATATTCGGTTCCGCCTTGTGCTCCAATAAAAGCTTCGAAGCAGGTATTTTGCCAGAGATGATCGGTCCGCTCAGGCGCTGCAGGTCCCGGGAACACCAATTGATCTAGCGCTCCGTAAATATTGTAGCGGAATATAAAATTTCCGGATGACAAATAGTCCACTTTCGCATCAACCATTGTGATGGCATTGGTCGGAACGTCGGGGTGACACGAGAGTATTCGGGGCATTGCACTCCTTAAACGCTTCAAAACTGGCGCCTGGCGCACTCTGACGAGGGATTTGGCGCATTAACCCAGCCCATGTGTCACTCACAATATGAGCCGTTCCCTTAACAGAACATATGCGATCAAAAATATATGCCAATCTTTTACACAATCGAAAAACCGGCAATTGCACCAAATGGAACAAGGCTGTAACGACGCTTTCCATGACCCAATATCAATCTGATCTGCTGCGCCTGTTGAATAACCGTGGCTATATTCACCAGATAACCGATGCCAACGCATTGGACTCTCTTGCCGCCAAGAGCATCATTCCTGGCTATATCGGCTTTGATGTCACGGCAGATTCTCTTCATGTCGGAAATCTGGTTCAGATCATGATGCTCCGTCGACTGCAACAGGCGGGCCACAAGCCCATCGTGTTGATGGGTGGCGCCACCACCAAAATCGGTGATCCATCCGGCAAAGACGAGATGCGAAAAATTCTGGATGATGACGGAATCGCATCGAATTTTGCGAAAATTCGCGGCTGTTTCGAGAATTTTCTAACATTCGGCGATGGCCCCACTGACGCGATAATGGTCAACAATGACGATTGGCTCGGCGAACTCGAATATATTCCGTTTCTGCGGGATATTGGTCGCCATTTTACCATCAATCGGATGCTGGCGTTTGATTCGGTCAAACTCCGGCTGGAGCGCGAACAACCCCTGACGTTTCTCGAATTCAACTATATGATTCTGCAGGCGTATGATTTTCTCGAGCTATCCCGCCAATATGGCTGCAAATTGCAAATGGGTGGCTCCGATCAATGGGGCAATATCGTAAACGGGATAGAACTTAGCCGACGGATCGACGGTGCCGAACTATATGGTGTCACCACACCGCTGATTACAAAGGCCGATGGTTCGAAAATGGGCAAGTCCGTGGACGGCGCGATATGGCTGAACGCTGATCGGCTCGCTCCCTATGATTACTGGCAGTTCTGGCGCAATACCGATGACCGCGATGTGGGCAGGTTCATGCGGTTATTCACCGACATTGATCTCGACGAGATTAAGCGACTGGAAGCTTTGGAAGGCTCCGAAATCAACGAGGCCAAAAAAGTCCTCGCCGATGCAGCGACGACAATGGCGCACGGACAATCCGCCGCGGAAGATGCCGCAAGAACCGCCCAGCAGACTTTTGAGCAAGGCGCAACAGGAGGCGACTTGCCCACGTTTGAGGTTTCGGAAGAAGAAATTTCGATTCTTGACGCGCTGGTGGGAATCGGTTTTTGCGCATCAAAGGGCGAAGCCAAGCGTCTGGTTGCGGGCGGCGGTGCAAAGATTGATGATGTACCGGTCGGTGATATTGGCGAAATGATCAACTTGTCCGCGGGGGAAAGAAAGATATCTGCAGGCAAAAAGAAGCACGGGTTGCTTCGCAAGGTATAGTCCAACCGGCCCCAAACCCTTTACGGTTGTTTACCTTTTCTTCTTAGTCATTGGCTATAGTCAGAGCTTAAACCTTATTGGAGCTCGCAGGACATGACCAGTGTACCGCAACAAACATCACCCGATCCGCGCCGTGCAACGCGGTTTCCGGTCGATTTTGAGACCATTTGCGAAATTCATCCTGATCAGGAGATCCGCGTCAAGATCTCCAATATTTCAGCCCACGGCATGATGCTAGGCGATGTATTGGATATGGCAAAAGGTGACAGAATAATCGTTCGGCTGCCAGTCGCAGGACGAATCGAAGCCTATCTTGTCTGGGCTCATGAAGGTCGCTGTGGCTTTGAATTTGAGCGCGTGATCCGGGAACCGGATTTTGTTGCAATGCTCGACAAAATCAACAGCCTCTAGTTCCTAACCGCTGCGCAGCAAACTGACGCCCCAATCGCGCTCGAACAGATAAAGCGCTATCCGTGCCGCTTGCCCTCTTTCGCTGTCCAGTCCACCGTCGCGATCAAGCAACAGCCGCGCGTCGTCGGTCGCCGGTCCGATCAGATCATTGACCTGTGCCGGTGTCGCAAACCGAAAGCCCGCATCGCCCGATTGCCGCGTACCCAACAGTTCCCCTGCCCCGCGCAAACGAAGATCTTCTTCGGCTATCCTAAAGCCGTCATTCGTCTCGCGCATCAATGAAAGCCTGGCGCGGGCCGTTTCGCTCAGGGCATCACCGCGAATCAACAGGCAATTGGATTTAACGCTTCCGCGCCCAACCCGGCCGCGCAACTGGTGCAACTGAGCGAGGCCAAAGCGATCGGCGGCCTCGATGATCATCAAACTGGCATTGGGGACATCCACGCCAACTTCAATCACCGTTGTGGCGACAAGTATCTTGATTTCATCCCGCTGGAAACGTCCCATTACAACGTCTTTTTCAGGCCCCTTCATCCGACCATGCACCAAACCGACCTTATCCCCAAAGCGTTCTTTCAGGCTCGCGGCCCGTTCTTCTGCCGCAGCAAGATCGCTTTTTTCGCTTTCTTCGACCAGAGGACATACCCAATAGGCTTGACCGCCCGCGCCAATATGCCGCGCGAGGCCATCAACCACGTCTGCCATTCTTGCGCCGGAAACCACGCTGGTATCGATCGCTTGTCGCCCCGGAGGCAGTTCGTCGATACGCGACACATCCATTTCGCCATATTGGCTAAGCGTCAGCGTCCGAGGTATCGGCGTCGCGGTCATCGCAAGCAAATGGGGAGTCCGCTGTGCCTTTTGCGTCAACATGAGGCGCTGGGAAACCCCGAATTTATGCTGTTCATCAATGACGGCCATGGCGAGATTTTTATATCGAACCTGCTCCTGAAAAATCGCATGGGTCCCGATCAGGATATCGATCGATCCGTCCATCAGCCCCATCAACGTCGCTTCGCGAACCTTGCCTTTGTCACGCCCCGTCAGGATCGCCAAATTCACAGGCAGACCGGCCAGCAATTTCTGCAGCCCTTCAAAATGCTGCCGCGCCAGAATTTCCGTAGGCGCGAGAAAAGCCCCCTGAAATCCCGCTTCGACCGCCGAGAGCAGCGCGATCAAGGCCACCAGCGTCTTGCCTGATCCGACATCGCCCTGAAGCAGCCGGAGCATCGGCGCACTTTGCGCAAGATCGCCTTCAATCTCCGCAATGCAGCGCTTCTGGGCGTTGGTCAGTTCAAAAGGCAGCTTCAACTGGTCCCGAAGCCGTCCGTCCCCCTGAATGGGAATGCCTTTCTTGCTTTTGTTGCTCGCACGCACCAGCATGAAAGCAAGCTGGTTGGCGAATACTTCGTCATAGGCGAGTCGTTCGTTTCCGCCCTCGCTTTCAGTCCTGTGCAGCCCAACAATGCTGTCGTACCAGCTATCCCAGTTGTTGGCAGAGACCTGACTCGGCTCGATCCATTCCGGAAGTTCCGGAGCAAGCGCAAGCGCCTGTTCGATCAATTGGCGCATACGCGCATTGCCCAGTCCGTCTGCCAATGGGTAAACAGGTTCCAAAAGCGCAATATTATTCGCCTGGCCGGGCTCAAGCACCTGATCCGGGTGAACAATCTGAAGTTCGTCACCATAGCGCTCGAGCTTGCCGGAAATGATTTTGGGCTCGCCAAGCGGCAGCAATTTCTTTGGCCAGCCCGGATTGCGTCCGAAAAAGGTCAGGCTGATATAATTGCCAGCCTTGTCAGTGGCGTGCACCCGCAGCGGACTGCGGGGACCGCCCGTGCGGTAGTCAACCGGTGTTACCTGAACGACTATGACTTGCCCGACATCAATTTCATCCAGTTCGTCGACCCGTTTCCGATGCATCCAGTAGCTCGGCTGATGGTAGAGCAAATCCTTCACCCGGGTCAGCCGCAGCTTTTCGAGCGGCTTGGCCAGCACCTTGCCGACGCCCTTGAGCGACTGGGTTTCACCAAATAATGGATTGAGTATCTCGGGCCGCATGTCTATCCGCCTTTATACCCTCGCTGGCGCATTATGCCAGCCAAGTTGGAGCATCAAATATGGACCGCGAGACAAGGCTGAAACGGCTGCAATTTCGCGCCTGGCATCGAGGAACCCGCGAAGCTGACTTTTTGATCGGTGGGTTTTTTGATCGTTATGGTCAAGACTGGACGGAACAGGAGATGGACTGGTTCGAAAAACTGCTCGTCGAAGATGATGTGGACGTCATGGCCTGGGCGATTGGCACATTACCTGTACCTGCCGCTTTTGCAGGCCCGCAAATGGACGTCATGCAGCAACTCGACTATATTGACGCGACGAAATAATATCCTTTCCCCCAATCCAAAAGCCATTTTAAATGTCTTATCTAGATAGATTATCCTCCTCAGAAAATGGCATGACCCTGGCCGGTGTACCCGCTGGCTATCGGCCTCTTTTCCTGTCAGAAATCGCGATAAAATCTGGCCAGCGGACAATGTTTGTCGCCACCGATGACGCGGCGATGAGCGCCGTCGTCGAAGCAGCCCGGTTTTTTGAACCCGGTCTCGAGATTATCGAATTTCCTGCGTGGGACTGCCTGCCCTATGACCGGGCATCGCCAGCGCTTCACACCACTGCGGACCGGCTTGCCGCCTTGGCCAAGCTGGCACTCCCCAATTCGGGAGGCCAACTGATTGTCACTACAATCAACGCGATAACGCAGCGGGTATTGATGCCGTCCCGAATCGGGGAATTTGTCACCCATCTCGCGCCCGGCACTTTTGTCGAACAGGAAAAGCTGATCGCGTTCCTTTATGCCAACGGCTTCGTCCGGGTCGACACAGTTGCCGACAGCGGCGAATTTGCGGCCCGTGGTGGCCTGATTGATCTTTTCCCTCCAGGCGCGGAATATCCGGTCAGAATTGATCTTTTCGGCGACGAAATCGACACGTTACGGCAGTTCGATCCCGCAGACCAGCGTACGGTCGGCAATATCGACAGCCTCGACCTGCTGCCAGTCTCGGAATTTCTGCTCGATCCGGAAAGCATAACCCGTTTCCGCACCCGTTACCGCGATCTCTTTGGTGCGGTTTCGACAAGCGACGCGCTATATCAATCGATATCGGATGGGCGCCGCCTGGCCGGGATGGAACATTGGCTCCCGCTTCTCGAGGAACGGCTAGCGACAATATTCGATTATGTCGGAGATGACTGCATTATCTTACGCGATGCCGCGGGTTCCGCTGCCGTAGAAGCGCAGTTCGCCGCCATTGCGGATTATCACAAGAACCGGATTGAAGCGGACAAGGCCAATCTTTCCAGCTATCGCCCGCTGCCTCCCGAGATGCTTTATTTGACCCCGGATGAATGGCGGTCCCGGGAAGCCGGCGCACCGATTCATATCGTGAGCGAATTTGACGAACCCGAAACCGATACGGTGATTTCCATGTCAGTGTCATCACCTCGCGATTTCTCTCCCGAACGGGCGCGGAACGAGAATATCTACCAGGCACTGGGCAGCCACCTCAAGAGTCTGACAAAGTCCGGAACGACAGCCATTGTCGCAAGCTATAGCAAGGGATCACGCGCAAGGATCTTTGACCTTCTCAAGGATCATGACATTCAGACTGCGGTGCTTTGCGATGACTGGGAATCCTGCCTCTCAGTCGACACGGGCGTGGCTCTCACAATATTGCCGCTCTCTTCCGGTTTTCGGCAAGAAGGCCTGTCATTGCTCACCGAACAGGATATTTTCGGGGACCGACTGGTCCGCAAATCCAAACGCCGTAAGAGCAGCGATGCCTTTATCGAAGAGCTGTCCGCGCTCAATCAGGGCGACCTGGTTGTCCATCTCGAACACGGCATTGGCTTGTATGAAGGTATTGTCTCCATCCCGGTTGGCGAGAGCCCACATGATTGCGTCCATTTAAAATATGCTGGCGGTGACAAGCTTTATGTCCCGGTTGAAAATATCGACGTGCTCAGTCGCTACGGCGAAGGGGGCGAGAGTGTTGTACTCGACCGACTCGGTGGTGAAGGCTGGCAAAGACGCAAATCGAAGCTGAAGGAACGAATCCGGGCGATCGCCCATGAATTGCTCCGCACCGCGGCGGCGCGAGCGTTGCAACCAGCCACCCCTGCACGCGTCGAAGCCACTGAGATGGCTGGATTTGTCGATCGTTTCCCTTATCAGGAGACCGACGATCAGCAGCAGGCCATTGAAGAAGTGCTCGGCGACATGGCCTCCGGCAAGGCGATGGATCGTCTGGTCTGTGGCGACGTGGGATTCGGCAAGACGGAGGTCGCGATGCGGGCCGCCTTTGTCGCCGCCATGGCCGGAATGCAGGTTGCCATCATCGCGCCTACCACGCTGCTCGCCCGTCAGCATTTCAACAATTTCGAGGAACGTTTTAGGCCTTTCCCGGTAAAAATCGGTCGGTTGTCACGACTGGTTCCGCCGGCAGAAGCCAAAAAAACCAAAGAAGGCCTGGCTAGCGGCGAAGTCGACATTGTCATTGGGACACATGCTCTGCTCGCCAAATCCATCGAATTTCAACGGCTCGGTCTGATCATTATCGATGAAGAGCAACGTTTTGGTGTGACCCACAAGGAACGGCTCAAGGCAATGAAGGCGGACGTCCACGTGTTGACACTAACCGCCACGCCGATCCCCCGTACGCTGCAAATGGCGATGACGGGTATGCGCGAACTTTCCGTCATCCAGACACCGCCTGTCGACCGGCTTGCTGTGCGCACCTATGTCATGCCGTGGGACCCAATACCCTTACGTGAGGCGCTGCTACGTGAGCATTATCGGGGTGGCCAATCGTTCATTGTCGTCCCGCGTATCGCGGATCTTGCGGACATCGAAGATTTTCTCAAGAAACATGCCCCAGAATTGACCTATGTCGTAGCGCACGGGCAGATGCCCCCGGCGACCGTCGAAGAACGGATGTCAGCCTTCTACGACCGTAATTATGATGTATTGCTGTCGACCACAATTGTCGAAAGCGGTCTGGACATACCCAGTGCAAATACGCTGATCATTCACCGCGCTGATCGCTTTGGCCTTGCCCAGCTATATCAACTCAGGGGCCGCGTTGGACGTTCAAAAACACGCGCTTATGCCTATATGATCACTCCAAAAGATCGGATCATCACCGAGAAGGCGGAGAAACGACTGAAAATTCTAGGCGATCTGGATAGTCTGGGCGCCGGCTTTGAACTCGCCAGCCACGACCTCGACATTCGAGGCGCGGGTAACCTGCTCGGTGACGAACAATCGGGACATATCAAGGAAGTCGGCTTCGAGCTTTATCAATCAATGCTCGAAGACGCGATACTGGAAGCAAAAGCGAAAGGCTCCGGCCTGAAGGCTGCAACCGACAGTTTCTCACCCCAGATCACGGTGGATGCCCCGATCCTGATACCCGAGACCTATGTTCCCGACCTTTCGCTCAGAATGGGGCTCTATCGTCGCATGAATGGACTCAAGACCCTTCAGGAAATAGAATCTTTTGCTGCGGAAATGATCGACCGTTTCGGCGACCTGCCGGTCCAGACCGACAATCTGCTCAAGCTCATGCATATCAAGATGAACTGTGTGGAGGCACAAATCGCAAAAATCGAGATGGGGCCGCGCGGCGCTCTGGTCAGCTTCCACAATGACAGCTTTCCCAATGTTCAGGGATTGCTTGCCTATGTCGAACGACTCAAGGGCACCGCCAAAATCCGGCCTGATAACAAGCTGTTTATCGAACGCAAATGGCGCGACCCCAAATCCCGTCTCCATGGCCTGACACAACTGACCACGGGACTGTCGAAACTGGCACAACGCGTTACCGGCTAGTTGCTACGCAAGGCGAAGGCTTCAAACTCGTCAGATGAAAGCGGTCCGGAACGCAAGAAGCCCTGAAAATATTCACAGCCGAGTTTGGCCAGTGTCTTGAGTTGGCCTTCGGTTTCAACGCCTTCAGCAATCACGCCGAGATCAAGACTATGCGCCATATCAATGATGGACCGCACCACCACCTGATCTTTGGGTGAACCGCTTATGTCACCAGTCAGTCCACTGTCGATCTTCAAATAATCGACCGGCAGTTCTTTCAGATAAGACAGACTGCTGTAACCGGTACCGAAATCGTCAATCGCGATACGAACGCCGATTGCCCTTAAACGCTGCAATATATCCGCTGACGCCGACAGATTTCCGATTAATTCGGATTCTGTTATTTCCAGAGTAAGGCGATCCGGTTCAAAACCTGCGTTTTCGATGTGTTTCTGCATATTGACATCAAATGCCGTTGCAGCCAGATCACTCGCAGTGACATTGATCGACAGTCGTAAAAATCCGAGACTTTTTGGCCATCTGGCTGCGAGCATCAAAGCCTGTTTATGGATTTGAGTGGAAAGCGATTCCATAACGCCAGCGCGTTCCGCAACGGCGAACAGAGTGGATGCACCCAACAGCCCATATTCGGGATGCTCCCATCGGGCCAATGCTTCCGCACCGACAAGTTGGCCTGTGTCTACCTTCATTTGCGGTTGAAACGCGATGGCGATTTCTCCTCGGCCCATCGCTCCGGCCAATTGCTCCTCAAGAACCTCTTCCAGATGCACATCAGCTTCGCTAACGGTACTAAAATTGATCGGCAAAGCATCCGCCGCGGTCGCTTCTGCCAGTGCCAGGACTGCTTTTCTGATCAAAGTCTTTTCGCTGGAATTGCTATTCCCGATCGCTACCCCCGCCCGCGCAACTGGATTGATTGATCGTCCCTCAAACTGCAGGTCATAAAAAACGCTGCCGATCAAATCATTTGCAAATGCCGAAACCTTGCTGGTTTGAATATCGGCTAGAGCGATCAGAAAATTCTGCCCATCAATTCGCGCGACGAGCTGAGAACCGGCATATTGGAGCTGTGTCTGATCCATGAGCCTGTGCCCGAGGATCCGCAACAACTGATCTCCCGCCTGTCGTCCAAAAGCGGCATTGATCGTCCGGAAATTTTTGATTCCTATCGCGAGGAGAGTCAATTGACTTCCAGCTTCCAGTTTTTGCCGAATCCAGCTTCGGGCAGCTGCCGTGTTTCTCAACCCGGAAAGCAGATCTCTTCCGGTCCAGTCATCCATATCCTCGCTATTTGCAAGATATTCGATTCGACCAAAAATCCGGCCGTCAGCTTCGTGCAAATGATGGATGACTGCACGTCCGTTGAGCCGGTGAGGAACCGCAGCCTGTCGGGCACCATCGCGCAACCGTCCCATAGCGCCACGTACGCGCTTACGTTCCTTCTCTGATAGACAGCGATAGATTCCGGTAGCAGGATAGCGTGCAAAATCGATCTCGCTGGCCGCTTTTAGCAAACTATCGCTAGCCCAGAATTCAGTTACCGCGTCCACCGCCATCGACCATTGCAAATCTGCTCTGGCCAGCATTGATTGTTCGTGGCTTGCACGTTCAGCGCCTCCCCGAAAATTCTCTACATAACGATAGGCATATTTGATTGCCTGCGCGAGATCCGCACCCGCGTCTGCAAAATCCAGATAATGAGTTGCGCCTGAATCATAACATTGCGCAACAATCTGAGGGTGCCGACTACTGTCAACCAACGCCAATATAGCGATTCCCCCTTCGGTTGCGGAAGTTGACAGCTCTGCAATAGCCTCCAAGCAGCCATCGGTCGCACTACGCGCGTCGATGACCGCAATCATCGCCCCTGCTGAGAAAAACCGGGCGCTCAGATTATCCGATCTGCGGGCGGAATGAACCCGCCAGCCAAAAGACGTAATTTCTGCGGCCAGCGGATCGCGTTCGTGGAAGGAAAGCAGAAACAGATTTCTGAATTCAACCAAATGCGCCATCGAGATTGATGATTCGGGGACTTCAAAACTCCTCAAATGAAATGACGGGAACGCAGATTTGCAAGCAACCGCCTATCTTTTTCCATAGCAACAAAACCTTTATAGGGCGTTGCCTGCCCAATGGGAAAACGCTAGCGCTATACCGTTCAATCAATATGAGGCGCCCTATGCAAGACGGTTTCGGACGCAAAATTGATTATCTACGGATTTCGGTCACTGATCGATGCAATTTTCGCTGCCAATATTGCATGTCCGAAAAAATGACTTTTATGCCGAAGACAGAGCTTCTGACGCTGGAAGAAATCACACTGATTGCCGAACGGTTCATTGGTCACGGAATTCGGAAAATCCGGCTGACTGGTGGCGAACCTCTGGTCAGACGAGATATGAAAGACGTCATCCAGCGCCTGGGCAGGAAGGTGCAATCCGGTGAGCTGGAAGAATTGACTCTTACGACCAATGGCTCTTTGCTGACCGAATATGCCGACCATCTCGCAACTCACGGGATGCGACGGATCAATGTCAGCATGGATACGCTCGATCCCGTCCGGTTTGGCGAAATCACCCGCGGAGCGGATGTTAAGGTCGTCCTGGAGGGCATAAAGGCGGCCAAGGCGGCTGGGATCCAGATCAAAATCAATATGGTCGCCCTCCGTGACTTCAACGAAGATGATCTTCTTCCCATGGCCGAATATTGCGCCACGAATGGACATGATCTGACGATTATCGAAACCATGCCGCTGGGTGATGTCGGTGCGGATCGAAAAATTGCTCATATACCGGTCGCAGAATTTGTAGCTCCCTTGCATGATTTATACACGCTCTCCCCGGTTGCCCACAGAAGCGCCGGTCCCGCGCGATATGTGTCTGTCGAACCTCTTGGGCTACGCCTGGGGATGATCACCCCGCTCAGCAATAATTTCTGCGATGATTGTAACCGGCTGCGACTCACCACCGATGGAAAAATATTCATGTGCCTCGGTCATAACGCACATGTCGATTTGCGTGCCGCCGTGCGCAAGGATGGTATCGCTAGCGTTGACCAACTGCTTCAACAGGCTCTAAAGCTCAAACCGTTGCGTCATGATTTCAACGCGCAGCTGGAGGGGTCCGCAGAGATATTGGAGCGTCACATGAACGTAACGGGCGGATGAACGAGAAAAAATGGGCACTGATCGTGTCGCCGACGCAACCGGCGCAGGATGCCGCCGAAAAATTGAAACCGCTGATCGACTGGGTGCCGATGGAAGAGGCCGATCAGGCAGTTGTTCTGGGCGGCGACGGGTTCATGCTGCAAACATTGCACCAGATGCTTAACCGACGGAACATCATGCCGGTATATGGCATGAACTTGGGCACCGTCGGCTTTCTGATGAACAACTGGCATATGGACGACCTGATCGAACGCCTGCACAAGGCCCGGGCTTTCAAGGTAAAACCGCTCAAAATGGAAGTCGAGACCATTTCGGGTGCCAAATTCACCCTGCCCGCGATCAACGAGGTATCGCTGCTGCGCGAAACCCGGCAAACAGCAAAACTCGAAATCGAAATCAATGGCCGGATCATGATGGAGGAATTGGTCTGCGACGGCGTGCTGATTGCCACACCCGCTGGCTCCACTGCCTATAATCTGTCCGCCAACGGCCCTATCTTGCCCCTGACCTGTAATCTTCTGGCATTGACGCCGATCAGCCCTTTCAGACCAAGGCGCTGGAAAGGCGCAATTTTGCCGGACAAGATGGAAATCACCATCCGTGTGCTGAACCCCGAGAAACGGCCTGTCAGCGCCGTTGGCGATCAACAGGAAGTCCGCGATGTCAGCTGCGTAAAAGTCGCTATAGACCGCGCTCAGGCCCTTACGATGCTGTTCGATCCGGAACATGCACTTGATGATCGCATAGCAATGGAACAATTTGTCGTTTGATGGCTTGCAGCCCTCAAATGTCGTTGCTATAGGCGCGCTTCACCATGAAAGGCTCGGTCCAGAATCGAGCGTGTTCCCCGATAGCTCAGTGGTAGAGCATTCGACTGTTAATCGAATGGCCGTTGGTTCGAATCCAACTCGGGGAGCCATTTTTCATGGCTCTATTTTTCATCAAATACCTCCACTTTCCGGCAGTTTCGTACCAGTCGCTGGCGGCTGATGCGCTTCACGTCCCAAATCTTGTTCAGATTAGTCTTCATTTTCCTGATGAACTTTACAATCGTTACAGGGTTATAAAGTGTAATTCTCCTGGCCCCATAAAGGGCGACACCAGACGGGAATCTCGTCCCGAAAACCGTCCGAATCCATAGTACACGCACTGGACCTTATGGGGGTGACGATCCGTCATATTGCAAAACTATCACGCCAGAGCGGCTGTAGGAAAGACCTCTTTGCGCGCCGGCAACAGCAAACCACTAGCGACCGGCAGATATATTCAGGCCGCCTTGGCCAGTGCGACCCGGTTGCGGCCGTTTCGCTTGGCATGATACAGGGCCTTGTCCGCCCGATCCATCGCGTCGTGCAGCGAATCGTCCTCGGTCAATATCGCCAGGCCGAAACTCGCGGTCACCTTCTGATTCGTTTCCAACTCGGGATGGACAACCAGACAGAGAGAATCACAAATATGTTGCGCCAGAAACTGGGCGGTTTCGATCGGCAGCAATTCGGACAAGATCGCAAATTCCTCGCCGCCGGTTCGCGCCACCTGCCCATATTCCTGGCAAAGCTCGGATGCGGTGCTCGCTACTCTCTGCAATATCTTGTCGCCCACTAGATGACCGTAGCGGTCGTTGATTTTCTTGAAATGGTCGATGTCGAACAGGATCATCGTCTGCACAAACATCGCGCCCTGTTTCTCGTCGGCCCGCGCGGCGAACAGTTTTTTCAGACCGCGCCGGTTCAGCAGGTCCGTCAACGGATCGCGATTGGACTGGGCGTGAAAATGCAAAACCATGTCATGACCGGCAGCGAACAACAGCACGATCGCCAGCGCCAGAGCCGCGATTCCGTTCGTCAGCTGGAATAGCCAGACATAGGTCGACTCCGTATAGCTTTGCTCGGTCAGAGGATGGCCGAGCACAATATTGATCGTGACCACCCGGATGACAAAGGTCGCCGCGACGGTTGCAATGACACCGAATAGCGCCCCGTCAATCAGCTTTGTGCCCGCTTTCCACAACGGCCACAGCGACAGGGCCAGCAGAAGCCCCGCCCCGGAATTGACCAGCAACGTTCGTGCGTAAATATCCGGTGCGACAAAGCTCCACCAAATCAGACCTGCCGCCGCCAATGCCACGCCAAGCCCGACCACTTTGGTCGGGAAGATTGCGTTGCACCGGATATAAATTGCTTTGGTGATCGCCAGGCTGAATGTCCAGAACATGGCGGTCGAAAGAAAGATGAGGCCCATCGGCGTCGACGGCGTTCGTGTGCTGGCGAGCAGATAGGCAACAAAAGCCGCAATATAGGCAAGCCCAACCCATCCCGAAAATTTTTGGCTTTTGACGGAAAAATAGAGGACGCTGAAAACAAGCGCGAACAGCGCCAATATCATGGCGGTTAATATGTGAAAATCAGAATTTCCGGACATTATCCATAGTCTGACAGAGACCCGTCAATTAAGGGTTAACCACAGTGATTTGACGCGCGCCCATTGGCGGCCCGGCAATATCGGGAGAAAAGCATCAGCATTGTGCTTTTGTGCCTTCGTGCGAGCCGGGTTCATTCCGCGTGCGGAAAAACTTTACACCAGCGGAATATTTTATTTTCCGTAACTTTTGCCTGAAAGCCGCAGGATTCCTGCCTTGATCGGTCGCTTGCCAGCGCTCTAGTGTGACCTTTCGGATTTGCCGCCAAAGAAACATGCAGACGACAGCCAGCGGCCTTTTCTATCCAGATTGTCAAAGAGCCTGTCGCAAGAGCGGGACAATCTATATCCGGTCGGGCGGGCTGTAGGACAGCCATTTTTTAGACCTTTGCTCCCAACTCTCCTGAGCGAGAAGGATATGAGATCTTGCCTCCGGCACCAGCGGCGGCTCCATGTGCATGGGGATCGGGGGGTTAGGCCGGTGCGTCACTGCGCCCGCCCCCTCAAAACCACAATATTCTTGCCGCTACATAAAGTATCAGCAAAGCCGTCAGCCGCCTGATCCATATCTCCGGCAAGGCCTTGCTGGCCATAAAACTACCAATCTGTCCGCCCAGCAGCACCGCTAAAAACAGCGGCCAATACGCAAGGACCGCCTCTCCTCCGCTGCTCCATCCCGACTTCATCAACTGCCCGGCCAGACCGGCGATCGAGTTGACCAGAATGAAGACGCTGGCGGTCGCGGCGATACGGCGGCTGTCGGCCCAACGGGTCAGCAGCAGGATCGGTGCGAGGAAAATGCCGCCGCCGATGCCGACCATGCCCGACAGAAATCCGATACCGGTGCCGACAGCGGGCGCGAACAGCCGGTGGCTGGTCCATTGCCCCTTTTGCGCTCCGGCCCCTGCCCGTTTGATAAACGGTTCGCTGATCAGCAAAATGCCCGCAACGGCCAGAGAAAGACCGAGCAGGAGCATGAAGCTATCCTGCGCGAGCGCTATGCGGCCACCGAGCCAGGCAGCCGGAACCGACAGCAGCAGGATCGGCCAGATTCTCGCCCAGTCGATCAGGCCGCGCGCCTGAAAGCGGGTGGTCCCGCCGGTGACAACGATGATATTGCACAGCAAAGCGATGACCGGCAGCGCCCGATAATCGAGCGCAGCCAGAGCCAGCAGGGCGATATAGGTAGATCCGCCGCCGAAACCGACGCTGGCGTAGAGCGCGGCGGTTGCCGCAAACAGCAGAGCCAGAGCGAGAATTGAAATTTCCATCTCAGTTCCCGTCTGGCCGAGCCGAATTCAGATCAAAACTTGCCGTGGCAATGCTTATATTTGCGTCCGGAACCGCAAGGACATGGAGCATTGCGGCTCACCTTGCTGCCATCGAACGCGTCATTGGGATTATCCAGTTGCCCGGATTGCCGTGGCGGCAAGGCGGTCGAAACCGTTCCCAGCGTACCACCGTCGATATCATTGCTGTTATCTTCCCCGGTCAGCGGGTCAATGTGCGTGGTCAGGAAATCCGGCAGTTCTGGTAATTCAGGCACTGCAATCTCTTCCTGCCGCTGGAACTGGCTGATCGCGATCGTCTTGGTCACGCCTTCCCGGATAATTTCCAGCATGCGCTCAAACAGACCAAAGGCTTCCTGCTTATACTCGTCGAGCGGCTTTTTCTGGGCATAGGCACGCAGGAAGACCACCTGACGCAACGCATCGAGTGTTGCCAGATGCTCTTTCCAGTGATGGTCGAGCAGTTCCAGCAGGATCGATTTTTCAATCTGCGGCCAGACACCCGGATTCTCGCCTTCCACCTGTGCGACTTTTGCTTCGAAATCGGCATCAGCCATTTCGGCGATTCGCGTTTCGATAATTTCCGGTTCAAGCGCATCTTCCTGCATCCAGCTGTCAAAATCGGGTTCAAGATTGAGCACTTCCTTGACGCGGGTTTTCAGGCCTTCAACGTCCCATTGCTCCGGATAGGTGCCCGGCGGGCAGGCATCGGCAACGATCGCATTGACCGTTTCATGCCGCATGTCCTCGACGACATCACCGACCGAATCTGCGTCCATGATTTCAGAGCGTTGCTCGTAAATTACCTTGCGCTGGTCGTTCATCACATCATCATATTCGACGACCTGCTTGCGCGCTTCATAGTTGCGCGCTTCAACCTTTTTCTGGGCTGTTTCAATGGCCTTGGACAACCATTTTCCGCCAATCGCCTCACCATCCTCGAGATTCTTGTTCATCATCTTGGCGAACATGGTTTCGGTGCCGAAGATGCGCAGCAAATCGTCTTCGAGGCAAAGATAGAAGCGGCTCAGCCCCGGATCCCCTTGCCGACCGGAACGGCCACGCAACTGGTTATCGATCCGGCGGCTTTCATGCCGTTCGGTACCGAGCACGAACAAGCCGCCCGCTTCTCTTACCTGACGGCGCAATTCCCGCACTTCTTCCTCGATCTTGGCAATGGCCTTGTCTCGTTCCGGCCCCTCTTCCATATCGCCAAGCTCTTCTTCGATCCGGAAATCGATATTCCCGCCAAGCTGGATATCGGTACCGCGACCAGCCATGTTGGTCGCGATCGTGACCGCTCCGGGAGAACCGGCCTGCGCCACGATATGCGCTTCCTGTTCGTGGAAACGGGCATTGAGAACATTATGCTTCACCCCTTCCTTGTTCAGGAAGTCGGAGAGCAATTCGGATTTTTCGATCGAAACGGTGCCGACCAATACCGGCTGGCCCTTGTCGCTATGTTCCTTGACGGTTTTTGCAATGGCGGCAAATTTGTCGAGCGTATTCTTGTAAAACTCGTCATTCTCGTCGATCCGCTGCACCGGCTTGTTGGTCGGGATGGTGACGACGTTCATCTTGTAAATTTCGAAAAATTCCGCCGCTTCGGTTTCCGCGGTGCCGGTCATGCCGGACAATTTGGGATACATGCGGAAATAATTCTGGAAGGTGATCGAGGCCATGGTCTGGTTTTCAGGTTCGATCTGGACGCCTTCTTTCGCTTCGACCGCCTGATGCAGGCCGTTGGACCAACGCCGTCCTTCCATCATCCGGCCAGTGAATTCATCGATGATGATGACCTTGCCATCCTTAACGATATAGTCGGTATCACGCTTGCGCATGACATTGGCCATCAAAGCCTGGTTCAGGTGATGGACGACCTGGGTATTCTCAAAATCATAAAGATTGCTGCCGACCAGCAGGCCCGCATCCTCAAGCAGACGTTCGGCTTTTTCCGTACCTTCTTCGGTCAGCGAAAGATTGCGCGATTTCTCGTCTTTCTCATAATCCTCTTCTGTGAGGTTTTGAACAACGGCGTTTACCGAAAGATAAAGATCAGATTTGTCATCGGTGGGTCCCGAAATGATCAGCGGAGTCCGGGCTTCGTCAATCAGAATGGAATCGACTTCATCAACAATCGCGAAGTTGAAAGGCCGCTGGACCATCTGGGCCCGCTCGTGCTTCATATTGTCGCGCAGATAATCGAAGCCGAATTCATTATTGGTGCCGTAGGTGATATCGGCTGCATAGGCGGCCCGGCGTTTGTCCTCGCCGAGATTCGGTACAATCACGCCGACTTCCAGGCCAAGGAAATTATAAACCTGGCTCATCCATTCCGCATCACGGCGGGCAAGATAGTCATTGACAGTGACAACGTGGACACCCTTGCCTTCAATCGCGTTGAGATAACAGGCGAGTGTTGCAACCAGGGTCTTGCCTTCACCAGTCCGCATTTCGGCGATTTCACCGCGATGCAGCACGATGCCGCCGATCAGCTGCACATCATAATGGCGCTGCCCGAGGGTTCGTTTGGCCGCTTCCCGCACGACCGCAAAGGCTTCCGGCAAAATATCGTCGAGCGTTTCACCACCGGCGACGCGTTCCTTGAAATATGCTGTTTTTGCAGCAAGCTCTGCATCCGAAAGCGGTTCGATTTCAGGTTCGAATGCGTTGACCGCATCGACCACTTTTTGCATCGATTTTACATAACGGTCATTGGCTGACCCGAAGATAGATTTGGCTAAACCGCCGAACATGACATTTTCCAATTTATAGATTTTTCGGCCAGTAATAAGGCCGTGAATAGAATGAATTTAGGGAGATTTTCCTGCCATTCAACAATGGCGAGGCGGAGAATGGCGCTAGGGCGCGCCTTCTACATGCTCCAGCTTGTCGCCGGCTTCCGCACGCATAGCGACGACCGCCCAGTCCTGTTGCCCGCTATCTGCCTTGTTCAAGGCCAGTGGAGCAGAAATCAGGCATTCCAGCATAGCGCAGGAACGATAATCCGACGCCCCTGCCCTTGCCGGTTCGATCACGGTATGTTGATCGGCAATCGCGGACTCTGACAGGTTGGCGGTGCTTCCCAACTCGGGCACCATGCGCTCTGCCGCCGCCGCTGACGCAGGCATGGCCAACCCGACAGCGTTGAATAGCAGCAACATAAAACTTGCAATATATGCGTTCATGGACGAGGCCCCGACATTATCAGCGCGTTCTATCAAAACATTGGATAAAGGCAAGTTAAGTGTCGGACAAACTTTCACCTCTGGCCCCAGCAGAATCTCCAGCATTGCCCGCTATTGCAGGCGTCACCTGCCGCATTGCCCGGGCACATTACAAGGATTGGGATCGTTGCGATCTGACCTTTGTGGAACTGGCTGCGGGCACAACGGTCGCCGGTGTGCTCACCCGGAGCAAGTGCCCGTCTCCGGAAGTCGAATATTGCCAGGAAGCCCTCAAGGGTGGCAAAGCACGTGGTCTGGTCGTCAATGCCGGCAATGCCAATGCCTTTACCGGCGCGCGCGGCATGGCGGCGGTGCAGAAAATAGTGTCGCTGGCATCGACCCGTCTCGGATGCCGGGAAGATGAAATATTCGTTTCCTCGACCGGCGTCATCGGTGTGCCGCTGCCGCAGGACAAGGCCGAAGCGGGGCTGAAAGCCGTGTTTGAAGCCGAGCCCTGCAGCTGGGAAGAGGCGGCAGCCACGATCATGACGACCGACACCTTCCCCAAAATGGCGACGACGAGCGCGATTGTCGGGGGCCGGACCGTCCATCTGAGCGGGATTATCAAGGGTTCCGGCATGATCGCACCGGATATGGCGACGATGCTCGGCTATATTTTCACCGATGCGACAGTGGAAGCCGGTTTTCTGCAGGAAATGCTGAGCGCGGCAACGGCCAAGAGCTTCAACTGCATCACCGTCGACAGCGATACATCGACCAGCGATACCGTGCTGGCCTTTGCCACGGGACAGAATGACGCCCCTGCCCTGACCTCCTTCGAAGACGCTGGCGCCGACGCTTTTCAGGCCGCCCTGAGCGATCTGTGCATGCAACTGGCGCATCTGGTCGTGCGCGACGGCGAAGGCGCGAGCAAATTCATTGAAATCGCTGTGACCGGAGCGGACAGCGACGCCAGCGCCAAGCGCATTGCCCTCTCGATTGCCAATTCTCCATTGGTCAAGACCGCCATCGCCGGAGAAGACGCCAATTGGGGCCGGGTCGTCATGGCCGTCGGCAAGGCCGGCGAACCGGCGGATCGCGACAGGCTGGCGATTGGCTTTGGTGGCGTCACCGTCGCCCGCGAGGGCCTTGTCGTACCGGATTATGACGAAGCGCCGGTCGCGGCGCATCTGAAAGGCAAGGAGATCGACATTGCGGTCGACATCGGGCTCGGCAACGGCAGGGCGACGGTCTGGACTTGTGATCTGACGCACGGCTATATCGATATCAACGCCGATTACAGGAGCTAAGCCCGTGCACCCACTTTATCAGCCGGTTCTCGACATAATCAAAAATGCCGCGCGTGATATCGTGCTGCCTTACTATCAGAATCTGAAATCGGACCAGATTGACGAGAAGACTCCCGGTGACCTGGTGACCGTCGCGGACAAGCTTAGCGAGGAATATATTGCCGGGGCACTAGCTGATCTGCTGCCGGAATCGAAAATCGTGGGCGAAGAAGCCTATGCCATCGATGAGGCGGTCGTCGACCAGCTGGCCGACGGTTTGGTGTGGATTATAGATCCGATCGACGGCACCGGCAATTATGCAGCCGGACGACCACCTTTCGGGATCATGATTGCGCTGGTCGAGCAGAATATAACCGTCGCGGGCTGGCTTTATGACCCGCTGACCGGACGCATATGCCATGCCGAAAAAAATGGCGGGGCCTTTATCAATGGAGAGCCGGTCGCGGTTCCGCAGGATCATCCGGAAAGACCGGTTGCGGCGCTGGCGACCGGATTCATGACGGCCGAAGAGCGGGAAACATTGCTGGCTGCGGCCGAACCCTATTACGAGATTGTCGATATTCCGCGCTGCGCCGCCGAACAATATCCGCGGCTGGTGCAGGGTAGCAACCATATTTCGGTGTTCAAGCGCACCCTGCCCTGGGATCATGCGTCGGGCGTATTATTCCTCAACGAAGCCGGAGGAAAATGCGCGCGCTGGGATGGTTCTGACTATCGTCCTGCCGATCGCAGGAAAGGCCTGCTCGGCGCTTCGTCACCGAAACTCTGGGACGAAGCAGCCGAGCGCCTTGGGGATATTTTTAAGGCTTAAGCCGGAAGAGACTGTTCCAGCCATTGCTTGAGCTGGCTTTTCGGAGCCGCGCCCACCTTGGTTTCCACCGGGGCACCGTTGTTAAACAGGATCATGGTCGGAATACCGCGCACGCCATATTTCGTCGGCGCATCCGGACTATCATCGATGTTGAGCTTGGCAATGGTCACCTTGCCCGCCAGTTCGTCGCTGATTTCTTCCAGCGCCGGGCCGATCATTTTGCACGGGCCGCACCATTCTGCCCAGAAATCGACCAGAACCGGTCCGTCAGCTTTCAGGACGTCGCCTTCAAAACTTGCGTCGGTAATTGCTTTGGTAGCCATAACGAATCTCCAATTGTTCAAACACTATTTAGGGATGGTGCCGCCCGCGCTCAAGCGCCTTGCCGGAAAGCTTTTTCATGTCGGCTCAAAGCCCGGCTTGTGCCGGTCGATCAGATCGGCGGAAAGTTCCAGCATTTGCGGTCCGTGCGAATAGAGCAGCCCGGCCTTGATCGGGCGTCCGGGAAATATCTTTTCCAGCGCGGCGACATAGGCCGCCATCTGCCGAAGATAGGCGACTGGAGCCTGTTCCGCATGGTCGGGAACCCTGCGGCCGGTTTTGAAATCGACGACATAGATATGATCATCGGTGATCAGCAAGCGATCCACGGTGCCGGAGATGACATGTTCGCCGACAACCGCAGCGATTGGCGCTTCTGCAAGACTGTCCGGTGCGAACAACGCCGACCATATCGGATTGTCCATCACCGCCATCACCGTCTTGATAATTTCTGTCCGGCGGGCCGGGTCGGCGATCTGCTTTTGCTTTTCCAGCCAGCGGTTGGCGACATCCATACGGCGTTCCGGCGCTATATTCGGCAAGCGCTGGAACAGGCTGTGCAGCAATATCCCGCGTTCGGCAGCATCGCG
>CAJQNR010000155.1 GCA_905479715.1 uncultured Sphingorhabdus sp. | reverse complement strand
TATCCGACGAAACGCAAGGCGAGCTGCAAGGCGCGGTGGCGAGTCTCCAGAGCATTGCATCGGTTGTCGGCCCGCCCATGTTTGCCGCGGTTTTCGCCGCCTTCACCGTGGCAGGCTCCGCCCATTATCTGCCCGGCGCGCCATTCGGGCTGGCGGGAATAATTTCACTGGTCGCGCTGGGGATATTCCTGCGCGGCTATGCCCTGCACTGCACCAGTGGCGAAGTCGAACCGCCACCGGATGCCCAATCGATTACCGGCTAAGCAACGTTAATCGCGGACTCGTTGTGCCGAAAGGCCAGCCGCTTCAATCCCTGCCACGGCACAGGCCGCATCATCGACCGGCGCAGCGCCCGAGACACCAACACTGCCGATAAAATTGCGACCGTCCGAACTATAGACGGGCACCCCGCCGGCGACGGTCACGATATGGGGCGCATCAGCAAAGCCGGGCGTATCCGTGATCGCCTGTTCCATCTGTGCGGTCGAAAATCCCCAATGGGCGACCGCCTTTGCCTTGGCTTCGGAAAAGGCCATGATCCCGGCACCAAGGCCGTCCATCCGCAAAGCCGCTACCAGATTGCCACCCTTGTCATAGACCGCGATGGCCTGACGCTGCTGTTTTGTCAGCGAAAGTTGCTTGCAGCCCGCAATGATTTTTTCCGCCGAGGCAGAGTTGAGGTCGACGCTGCCGGTTTGTGCGAATGCCGTGCCGGCAGATAATGTCATAGTCACAAAAACTGCGCTGAACCTGTTCATTTGCCTTCTCCCCAATATGTCCGCTGCCATTCTAGGGGCGGAAAACCGGTTCACACGATCCGTTCGATGAAAACCGGATGAGGATCGACCAAATCAGGTCGCGCTGTACCAGGCGACGCCATCCTTCATTTCATGAACGGCACGTCCGGTATATTCCAGGTGCCGGAGCGTGGCCATCGCCTCTCCGCTGGCCATGCCGATAACGTCTGGCGTGATCGGGCGCTTGAACAGATAGGGGAAGCTGTCGACCACCCTTTTGGGGCTTTCGCGCAAACCCTGTTCGAGATCGTCAAGCGCCTCGTTGTGGCGCAGCGCCAGCGTGTCGAGCCGCTGATGCGCGCCAAGAAACGGACGGCCATGGGCGGGCAATATCAGCAGGTCATTGTCGAGTTCGGCGCGAAAATGGGCAATGCTCGCCAGCCATTCTCCCAGGGGATCGCTGGTTGGTTCGCTGAGCATGGTCGAGATATTCGATGTGATCCGTGGCAGGATCTGGTCGCCGGAAATCATCACCTTGGCACTGTCATCAATCAGACAGGCATGTTCGGGTGTGTGACCGTTACCGATCATCACCCGCCACTCATGGTCGCCGGTCTTCACCCGGGTTCCCTCTTCCATCCGGACATGGCCGATCGGCAGCTCGGCAACGGCGCGGGCAAATCGCCCCCAGCCTTTTTCGGCAAATTCGTCGATCAGATGCTGATCCCAGCCGCAGAAAAGCCATTCGTCGAGCGCCTCCTGCGGCACGCCGTCGCGCTTGTCGGCGAGCAGCATGCGGGTCAGCAGCCACTCGGTCCTGTTCATGTGCAGCGGGGCCTTGAACCGCTTGGCCAGCCAGCCGGCGCAGCCGACATGATCGGGATGATAATGGGTGACGATGATCTTGGTCGCGCTTTGTCCCTGCAGCGCGCCCTCTTCAAACAGGTGTTTCCATGCGTCGATAACTTCCGGCATGAACAGACCGGTATCGGCAATGGCGAAACCGGCGCTGCCATCGGCATGACGGTCCGCCAGCACCCAGTTGTTGATATGACCCAGCGGTCCGGGCACCGGTGTGCGGGTCCAGCCGATTCCGGGCATCAGTTCAAAATATTCACCGAATTTTGGCTCGAACTCGCCGAGCGGATAGGTCAGGCCATCCGATTCAATCGGGTCAAAGCCATGATCGGCAAGCATCGCATCATAGGCGGGCGGTTTCCTGGGAACATCCATCCCTTGGTCTTAGCCCCTTCGCCGCCAGAAGCGCAAGCCAGTTTAATCAGATGATTAAACATCAAAAGTGACAGGATGGCAAAAAAGAGGGACGGCTTAACTGTCCTTGAAAAGCGTCTCTGCTGTATGCTCGACCGGCGCCTTGTCTTCTTCGTCCGATTCACCTGACAATGCGGCTTCCGCGTCGCGTGTGGCCTGTGCCCGTTCTTCGTGCAGTTCGGCAATCAGCGCTTCCTTGTCGCCGCCCAGCTTGCTGTCCTCTAGCGCTTCGGGCTCGATACCGGCTTTTTTCGCAGCCTTGGCAACAACCGCGTCAAGCTCGCGCTGCGAGCACAGCCCCAGAGTCACGGGATCCTTTGGCGCGATATTGGCGATGTTCCAGTGCTCGCGTTCGCGGATGGCATTGATCGTGGTCCGGGTGGTGCCGATCAGCTTGCCGACTTGGGCATCGGAAATTTCCGGATGATTGCGGAGCAACCAGGCGATGCCATCGGGCTTGTCCTGACGCTTGGAAACCGGAGTATAACGCGGTCCCTTGGTCCGGCGCACCTGATCCGGCCCCTTTTGTATGACCATCCGGTAATCCGGGTCTTTTTCGGCTTTCTCGATTTCCTCATGGGTCAGTTCGTGCGCCTGGACCGGATCACGGCCGGTATATTTGGAGCTGGCGAGATCATCCGCCATCGCATTGACTTCGAGAATATGGATACCGCAAAATTCGGCGATCTGCTCAAAGCTGAGCGAGGTGTTGTCGACCAGCCAGCTGGCGGTCGCATGCGGCATAAGAGGAGTTGCTTGTTCGGCCATGATGGCATCCTTCCAATAGCTGGCATTCCTGCGCCAGCGGCAATCAAAAATAAAGGGCCGCCCCCTTGCGGAGACGGCCTGTTGTGAGCTTATGTAGGATGTTTGAAGGGAGTCGGCAAGATAATTGGCTAAACCCGCGCAAAAATCGCCTTGGCCAGAGTCCGGCGCGACATATGACAGTCCAGACGCAGCGGCTGTGACACCAATCCGCCAAGGAACTGGCTGGCGCTTGCCGCCCAGCTATATGTCTCGCCATGGGCGATGCAATCCGTGGCATGGAGCGCAAGCGCGCGCTGTATCGCAACGTTCAGATCCTCGTCCATCGCGCCGCTGGTCTCCGTCAGGATATCGATCGGTCCGGTCACCGGATAGGCCGCAACCGGCGTCCCGCACGCCAGCGCTTCGATAATCACCAGACCGAACGTGTCTGTCCGGCTCGGAAATATGAAGACGTCCGCGCCGGCATAATAGCCTGCCAGTTCCACGCCCGATTTTCTCCCGACAAAATGGACATCGGGATAGCGCGCTTTCAACCCCGCCAGCGCCGGGCCATCGCCGACCACGACTTTCGATCCCGGCTGATCGCTGTCGAGAAAGGCCTCGATATTCTTTTCGATCGCCACCCGCCCGACATAAAGCTGTATCGGGCGCTCGATCTGCCGATAGATCGGCGGGGACGGCGCATCAGCGGAGAAATTCTCGAGATCGACACCGCGACTCCAGTGATGGACATGGGTCAGCCTCTCGCCGCGCAGTTGATTGCGGATGCTTTCGGTCGAGACCATGATCGCTTCCGACTTTCCGTGAAACCAGCGGATATAGGGCCAGAAAACCCGCGCTGGCAATCTCGTCCGCCGGGCGAGATATTCTGGAAACTGTGTGTGATAAGCGGTTGTAAACGGAAGCCCATTTCTCCGACACCAACGCCGCGCCTGCACACAAAGCGGTCCTTCGGTCGCGAGATGCACCGCATCGGCTCCGAATTGCTCGATTTGCCGTCCGATGGTGCGCGCGCGGGTGAAAGCAAGGCGAATTTCAGGATAGCTTGGCGCCGGGATCGAGCGATGCTGGTCCGGCGAGATCACCAATATTTCATGCCCCCGGTCGCGCAACAGCCCGATGACCGTGTCGAGCGTCCGCACCACGCCATTGACCTGCGGATGCCAGGCATCCGTTACCAGCGCAATTTTCATGCGGCCTGTCCGATACCAGCCTGTCCGGTGCCGGCTTCGACCGCGACCAGCCGTGCGGGCTGATCCTGCTTGGCCTTTCGGGCGGCAATCTCGTCGGCCCAGTGGAGAATTTCCATCGTGCCGTCGTCGCATTCTACCAAAGCGGTACAGCCCTCGACCCAGTCGCCGTCATTATAATATTCAATGCCCTTGATTTCGCGATGTTCGGCGGTGTGGATATGCCCGCAAACCACCCCGTCGACGCCCCGGCTTTCGGCGGCCTTGGCGACCAGCTCTTCATAGCGTCCGATAAACTCGACCGCATTTTTGACTTTGTTCTTCGCCATCTTGGATAGCGACCAGTAGGGAAGCCCCAGCCGGTTGCGTATTTTGTTGACCAGCCAGTTGACCCGCATCAGCGTCACATAGGCAGCGTCCCCGACAAAGGCGAGCCAGCGATGCGCCAGCATCACGGTATCAAATTCATCGCCATGCAGGACCAGCAGACGACGGCCATCGACGGTTTCGTGGATCGCCGAGCGCCGGATTTCCACGCCGCCAAAGTTCAGCCCGGTGAACTGGCGGAACATCTCGTCATGATTGCCGGGAATATAGACGATGCGGGTGCCACGACGCGCGCGTTTCAATATCCGCCAGATGATATCATTATGGCCATCCGGCCAGAAGAACCGCTTCTTCATCCGCCAGCCATCGATAATATCACCGACCAGATATAGCGTGTCGCTATCGACATGGTCGAGAAAATCGATCAGCAGATCGGCGTTGCAGCCCCGCGTACCGAGATGGATATCCGATATCCAGATCGTCCGGTATCGGGTCCGGTCGCGAGCATGGACCCGCGGCTTGTGCTTGAGCCGCGCTTCATAGCGATCCACGTCAAGCAACGGGATATTGGCTTTGCTTATCGGGGGAAATTGTCTGGCCATTGAAAGCTCCTATGGAAAACTGCCCATAGGCATGGCTTTACCCCGCGATTGTTACAGCCGGATTCCCCTTTTATGAAGCTTTGGTGACGGGAAAGTCAGGATTTCAGGATATTCTGCACCTGCAATTGGAGATGCGGGACGGCATCGTCGCGTGTCACAAATTCGGCGGCGGCCATGGTTTCCCAGCCCTGCCCTTCCTCGCCGAAAACAATATCATCCAATATCCGGGATGGCATCCGGCAGACGAAGAATAACGCCACTTTGCCCGATCCGCGCCAGTTCGGATAGGTTTGAACATGTTCAAAATCGGAGATCGCGATCCGAAGGCCAAATTCTTCAAATGTTTCACGGGCCACACATTCTGCGCCGCTTTCGCCATTTTCACGGCCGCCGCCGGGCAGATCCAGCATATCGGGGAACGGGATGTCCGGCTTGTTGTCGCGGCGATAGACCAGAATATGATCATCGATGAAAAAGGCTACTTTTGCGCCGTGAAAATCGGGATCGGCGACCATCTGGCTATGCGACGGTAAGCACGATCTTGCCGATATGATTGCCCGCCTCCATATGAGCATGGGCCTTGGCCGCGTCAGCGAGCGCAAAGCTTTCGTCCATCACCGGCTTCAGCTTGCCCGCTTCGACATCGGGCCAGACATAGCGGTACAGTTCGTCGGCCAGCAGCGCCTTGCGTTCCGCCGACTGGGGCCGAAGCGTGGACCCGGTCAGGATCAGCCGTTTCGACATCAGATGGGCCATGTTGATCGTGGCCTTGACC
>CAJQNR010000154.1 GCA_905479715.1 uncultured Sphingorhabdus sp. | reverse complement strand
GTTCATCGAATGGGCGAAGGACGGCAAGGTCCATTCGCGCTCGATCCAGCCCTTCGGCACCGCGACCACGCGGCCGGAGTCGTCGCATTATACCGACCAGATGCAATTGTTTGTCGACAAGAAGCTGAAGCCGGTGTGGTTTGATCCGAAGGAGTTGGAGAAGCACAAGACGAGTGACAAGGTGGTGCGGAGGAACTGAACGACCGGCACGTCTGGCACGCAGAACTCTGGCCGGAAACAGAGCAGGCCGAAATCTAAGGCATCAAATTTTTATTCCGCGCAGCCCCGAAAATTACGACATCAGCCACCAGATCAACGCCAAGACCCCCGCAAGCAACGCGACATGGATCGCTCCGAAAAACATCTTCACGTTGCGGATCATTTTCTTGAAACTGGCGCTATCGTTGATGTGGGGAAAGCCGGTATCGGGGATGTCCTTGCCGAGGAAGGCACAGAGTGGCTCCCAGCCGTCCTTCACTTCAAATATCAGCAAATTCTCGGCGGGGATATCGGCTTTCACTTGTTCTGTATAGTCGCGGAAAATCTGCTTGGCATAAGCTTCATCTTCAAAGCGCCCGTGAAAGACGCGTTTCCAGACGGTGCCGTTGACCATCTCCTTGTTCTTGCGGACGAAGGGAATGAATTTTTGTGCCCAGGCAGGCGGTGCCTTGCTGATGGCATAGATGGTTTCGCTGGCGCTTTTGTACCAGCGGTCGACGTCGCGGACGGTATGAACGATCTTGGCATCGGGAAAGACTTCCAGCAATTCCTTGTAATAGGAGGCTGAAGGAAAATCGACGCTTGCCTGATAGCCGTTGAATATCGTGTCCCAATCGGGTGTTTCGCCGGTCGCGATACCGTGCCAATAGGCGCGCTGATCGGCGTTTTTCAGCACATATTCCATATGGTGGGTCTTGACGTAACCGAGCTGCTCCAGTGCGGCTTTCATGGACATGGTCCCGGTTCGACCAAAGCCCGAACCAATCACTTTCAAACCCATGAGCCCCTCCGGATGAACTGTTGCTAAGGCACCAATACCGTATCCACCGCCTTCGGCAACATATCCGGATAATCCGTAATATAATGCAGCCCCCGGCTTTCCTTTCGCGCCAGCGCTGATCTTACGATCAGATCCGCGACCTCGATCAGATTGCGCAATTCGATCAAATCCTGGGTCACGCGGAAATTGCCATAATATTCCTGCACCTCGCCGCGCAGCAGGTCGATCCGGTGCTGGGCCCGTTCGAGCCGCTTGGTGGTTCGGACGATGCCGACATAATTCCACATGAAGCGGCGGATTTCGGTCCATGTCTGCTTGATCACCACTTCTTCGTCGCTGTCGGTGACGCGGCTTTCATCCCAGGGACGGATCGCGGGCGGATTGGGCATGTCGTCCCAGTGCTCGGCAATATCCCGCGCCGCGGCATCGCCGAAGACGAAACATTCGAGCAGGCTGTTCGATGCGAGCCGGTTCGCGCCGTGCAAACCGCTTTCGCTGGCTTCGCCGGCCGCGTAAAGGCCCGGCAAGTCGGCGCGACCTGCAAGATCGATCAATATCCCGCCGCAAGTATAATGTTGCGCCGGCACCACCGGGATCGGTTGCTTGGTCATATCAATGCCCAGCCCGATCAGTTTTTCATAGATGTTCGGAAAATGACCTTTGACGAATTCCGGATCGCGATGGGAAATGTCAAGATCGACATAGTCCAATCCGAGCCGTTTGATTTCATGGTCGTTGGCGCGCGCGACAATATCGCGCGGTGCCAGTTCCATACGTTCCGGATCAAAGCGTTTCATATAGCGCTCACCGGCTTCATCGCCCGCATCTGCGGGCAACTTTAGATGTCCGCCTTCACCGCGCACCGCCTCGGTGATCAGGAAATTCTTGACCTCGAGATTATAGAGACAGGTCGGATGAAATTGCATCATCTCCATATTGGAGACCCGAGCGCCAGCACGCCAGGCCATGGCAATGCCGTCGCCGGTTGCGCCGCGCGGTGCGGTGGAGAAGAGATAGGTCCGTCCCGCGCCGCCGCTGGCCATGATCGTCGCGCGGGAGGTCAGTGTCTCGACATGACCGGTTTTGTTGTTGAGTGCATAGACGCCCCAGACATTCTTGGCACCGGTCGGCGTTTCCGCATGGCGGTCGACGATCAGGTCAATCGCCACCATATGCGGCCGCAGCGTGATATTCGGGTGAGCCGCTGCGGTGTTCTGCAAGGCTTCCTGCACCGCCCAACCGGTTGCGTCGTCGACATGGACAATCCGCCGGTGGCTGTGTCCGCCTTCCCGCGTAAGGTGGAGGACTTCCGCCTCCTTGTTGAAGGGCACGCCCATTTCCTCCAGCCGTGCAATCGCGGCAGGAGCATTTTCGACGACAAATTCAACGGTTTCCCGGCGATTCAGACCGGCGCCGGCAACCATCGTGTCATTGATATGATTGTCGAACGTGTCGCCCGCGTCGAGTACGGCGGCGATGCCGCCTTGTGCCCAGGAGGTGGAGCCGCCGGTAAGCTCGCCCTTGGCAAGGACCAGTACCTTGTGGGTGCGGGCCAGCGTGATCGCGGCGCTCAATCCGGCCGCGCCGGAACCGACAATGATAACGTCGTGGGTCAATGGATGAATTCCGTCCGTCCTGGATCTGTCGAAGGACAGCTCTCCGTGGATAGCTGTGGTTCGACAGGTTCACCCCTAGCGGACGGCAGGCAGCGCATCCGGTTCACGCCGCTTTGGCGCGGGTGAGATTTAGAAACACATCCTCGAGATCCGCTTCCCTTGTCGTGACATCGACGATCGCATAGCCGCGTTCCTGGACCGCGGCCATAACGCCGCCGGCATTGGTCCGGTCCTTGTTATAGGTTACCGCTACCGTGCGCGGGCCGATGATCTCGGCTTTCTCGAACAGGTCATTGGCAAAGGAAACGGCATCCTGTGCTTCGCTGATGTCGCGGTCGAGCGTCAGTTCGACCAGTTTTTCACGTGCCATGTTGACCAGTTCCGACGTTGGCTTGTTGGCGATCAGCTTGCCGTGGTTGATGATCGCGATGCGCTCGCACAGATTTTCCGCTTCCTCGAGATAATGGGTAGTCAGGACGATGGTCACACCGGCCTTGTTGAGTTCCACGACATATTCCCAAAGCTGTTGCCGAAGATCGATATCAACGCCGGCGGTTGGTTCATCAAGGACCAGGATCGGCGGCGAATGGACCATCGCCTTTGCCACCAGCAATCGCCGTTTCATGCCGCCCGACAAGGTCCGTGCATAGGCATCGGCCTTGTCCTCAAGATGGACGGCGCGCAGCAATTCCATTGTCCGGCGTTTTGCTTTCGGCACGCCATAGAGCCCGGCCTGGACTTCGAGCGCTTCTGACGGCGTAAAAAACGGATCAAAAATGATTTCCTGCGGCACGATGCCAATCGAGGCCTTTGCGTTGCGCGGGCTGTCGTCAATATCAAAGCCCCAGATGCTGGCGCTGCCGCTGGTCTTGCGGACCATGCCCGACAAAATATTGATCAGCGTAGACTTGCCCGCACCATTGGGGCCCAGAAGCCCGAAAACCGAACCGCGTGGAACATCAAAACTGATGTCATCAAGCGCCCGTTTGCCGCCGTCATAGGTTTTCGAAAGATTTTTGATTGAGATCGCTGCGTCGGTCATTTTTGTCGCATAGCCCGTTTGCCCGTGCCGCGCAAACCTCTGTTGTGAACGAATGATAAATTATGTAAAATCAGTAAGTTAATCGAATTTTAACGTAAAATCTTCGCAGATATAGAAACATTTGATCCTATCCAGCCTGCTCTATTGACCAGAATAGGGAATTCGAAGATGCGTTTTATTTCGCGCAAACTGCCAGGACTAGCCCTGTTGACAGTCGGGGCCGCAGCTGCAGCTCCGCTGTGCGCGCAGACAGCGGCAGGAGAGTCGGTTGCCGAAATTTCCCGGCCAAGCACCGTGCAAAAACTGGAAGATCTTCAATTCGGTGACATAATAGCGGGCAGTACGGTTTCGACCGTCGTGGTCAATCCCTCCTCCGAATCGCGTTCCATACAGACCGGCAATGCTACTGCATTTGGCGGCACCGTTTCGGCCGCCCAATTCCAGGTGTCGGCCCGTCCGCTTCTCTATTACCAGATCAGCCTGCCGAGTTCGACGACCTTGACCCGTATTAGCGGTTCGGAAACGATGCTCGTGAACAATTTTACGCTAAACGGTTCGTCTATCCGCTTCTTGCCGCTATTTACCGCGATTGGCAATTTCAAGGTCGGCGGCCGATTAACGGTGGGCGCGGGTCAGGAACCGGGCCAATATAGCGGCAGCTTTGTGGTGACCGTCAACTATCTCTGAAGCTGTTCCGGATGTAGCCCGCGCTCCGGCGCGGCGAAGGTTAACACTGATTTAACCATATTGTTCAATCCTATCTGCTCACTTTTTCTATATCGGGATTTCGGTGGGACATAGAGATTATCAACAGCGGACCGGATGGCGGTCAATAAAAAGCACGGCCATTCTTCCGGCTCTCGCTGTCATGTTCCTTTCTTCTGCCGCAGCGAATGCCGCATCCGGCAATGGCGAAACGCGGACCGAGATTAACCAGGGCGTCAACATTACCAAGAATGCAGACCTGCATTTTGGAGATTTTGCCGCTGGAACGACCCAGAGCCGGTTTACCATCGATCCGGACAATGATGCTCTGGTCCAGTTGAATGGCAATGCGGTCTCGCTGGGCGGAACCCATTCGGCGGCATGGTTCTCGGCCTATGGCACTCCGCTGGAGCGGGTTCGGATGACGGTCAGTCAGAACCAGATTGAGCTGACCCGTGTAGGGGGCGGTCAAACGATGCGCGTGGACCAATTCCGCTTTGACGGCGGCAACGGTACGCGAAACCGGAACCTGAATGCCAGCGGGTCCGTCGACTACAAGCTTGGCGGAAGGCTTACGATAAACGCCAACCAGGCAGCCGGTGCCTATGTAGGTTCGTTTAACATTACCATTGATTATCAATAGCCTGACCGTCGATCATCATCCGGTTACCGTAAAATTAACCATAGCCGTAAACGTAAATTTGCAGCTTTCTACTTAAGGCAGTTCTTGTGAAGACCAGAAATCACATATTACCGCGCCTGATTGGCGTCCTTTTGTTCACGCTTGCCGCTTTGATAAGCGTGCCGGCTGCCTTTGCGCAAACGGACACGGCAGAAACCGATGTTGTAGTGGTCAGTCCGCTCTCGCTTGTTCCGGTGGACGATCTCAATTTCGGCAATCTTATCCCTGGACTGTCCGGAGGGACCGCGGTGGTCAGCCCCAGTGGTGTCCGCACGGTGACCGGTTCGGTTGTCGCCGCGGGCGGGACGATCAGCAACGCCGAATTTCAGGGATATGGTTCGCGCAATCGCTTCGTTTATATCACGTCAAGTTCCGGAACTTATATACTCAATCGCGTCGGGGGAGGTGCCAACATGACGATGCGGTCGCTGACGCTGCAGGCAGACAATTTGACGCCGACCTTCCTGCCCGGCCTGTTCCGCATCGCGAGTACGGATGTGATTACGCTTCGCATTGGTGCAACGCTGGACGTGGGACCTAGTCAGCAAAGCGGTGTGTATGAAGCGACTTTCCCGATCACGATGAACTATTACTGACATTTGCGGGATTGCGCGACGGGCGATCCATTGCTAATCGCGCTAGCATGATAGACGCTCCTGAAATTGTCAGAACAGCCAAGAAACGCAACGCATGCGATGGTGCCACGGATATTCCCGGCGGCGCAGCCCTTGGTCATCCGCGTGTCTGGCTTGAGATTGACGAAAAAGGCTATGTAGATTGCGGCTATTGCGACCGGCGATTCGTTTTGATTGGCGGTCCCGCAGACGTCACACCAGCGCTGGCCGAAGAATAATCCGACATAAGGGGTGCAAGGCTCCCGAATCATTTCTATATGTAGGGAATGATAAAAGACCTTGATCCCCGCTCGTTCCTGTATCGCCCTGATGGCCTCGACCCGGAGCGCGCAAAAGCGCTTGTTGCGGGCAGCCTGTCTGCCTGCGATGATGGCGAACTCTATCTGCAATATAGTGCAGTGGAGAGCTTCGGCTTTGACGATGGCCGTCTGAAGACCGCCGACTATAGCACCGACAGCGGCTTTGGCCTGCGCGGTGTTTCGGGCGAGATGACCGGATTTTCCCACAGCAACGAAATCAGCGAGGCAGCAATCAAGCGTGCAGCGCAAACCCTGCAGTTGCTCGACCCGGCCAAGGGTGAAAAAGCGCCGCCACCACGCGGCAGCAACCGGCATCTTTATGGCGAAGCCAATCCGCTGGAAGCGATCCCGTTCGCGAAAAAGGTCGCGCTCTGCCAGCAGATTGATGCCGCCGCCCGAGCCCGCGACCCTCGCGTTTCCCAGGTTTCCGTAGGACTGTCCGGCAGCTGGAGCGTCATCGAGATCGTCCGTCCCGACGGCTTTGTCGCGACCGATGTCCGGCCTCTGGTCCGCCTCAATGTATCGATCGTTGCCGAGCAGAATGGCCGCCGTGAAAGCGGCAGCTTCGGCATGGGCGGACGCTATCTCTATGATGATCTGTTCGAAGAAGTGCGCTGGAACCGCGCCGTTGATGAAGCCCTGGCGCAGGCGCTGGTCAATCTCGAGAGCGTGGACGCGCCAGCGGGGGAACAGACCGTCCTGCTTGGGCCCGGCTGGCCCGGCATCATCTTGCACGAAGCCATCGGTCACGGCCTTGAAGGCGATTTTAACCGCAAGGGCACCAGCGCTTTCTCCGGCAAGATCGGTCAGCGCGTGGCTGCTCCCGGTGTTACCGTGGTTGACGATGGTTCGATCAAGGAGCGGCGCGGGTCGCTGAGCATCGATGACGAGGGTACGCCGACGCAGGAAAATGTCCTGATCGAGGACGGCATATTGAAATGCTATATGCAGGACCGGCTGAACGCACGGCTGATGGGCGTCCCCGCGACCGGCAACGGTCGCCGCGAAAGCTATGCTCACGCCCCGATGCCGCGAATGACCAACACCTTCATGCGCGGAGGCAACGATGATCCTGCGGAATTGATGAGCCGGGTCAAAAACGGCATTTACGCCAAAAGCTTTGGCGGCGGACAGGTCGATATTGTCTCCGGCAAATTCGTCTTTTCCTGTACCGAGGCCTACAAGATCGAAAACGGCAAGCTGGGCGCACCAATCAAGGGCGCCACCCTGATCGGCGACGGCCCGACCGTGTTGACCAAGGTTTCGGGCATCGGCAATGATATGGCACTCGACGAAGGCATCGGCATGTGCGGCAAAGGCGGTCAATCCGTGCCCGCTGGCGTTGGCCAGCCGACCTTGCTGGTCGACAGTCTGACGGTTGGCGGTACGGCGTAAGCCCGACAGCAAGATGACAGAATCGGGGAAATCCTGATGACGTGGGCTAATGATATCTTGCTGTTCTGGTTCGAGGAACTTGATCCCGAGGACTGGTGGAACAAGAATGATGCGACTGACGAACTGATTGAGGAGCGCTTCCTCGAACTCTGGGAAGAGCAGAAATCAAAAACTGCGGACGAATTCCTGACCTCCCCCGAAACCGCATTGGCCGCCGTCATTCTCTTCGACCAGTTCCCGCGCAACATGTTTCGCGATAGCGCCGACGCATTTTCCACCGATCATCTGGCGCAGCAAATCGCGGAACATGCGGTCGATCTGAAACTGGACGAGAAACTGTCTGAAGAGCAGCGGCCATTTTTTTATATGCCGTTCATGCACGCCGAGGACCTCCAGCTGCAGAACAAGTCCGTGACGCTTTTTACCAAACTGGGGCGGCAACAGAAATTCGCCAACGAACATCACGATGTGATCGCCCGATTTGGCCGCTTTCCACATCGGAACAAGGTCCTCGGACGGCAGTTTCGTCCCGGGGAGCAGGCGGCGATCGATGGTGGGGCGAGCTGGTAAACAATATATTGGCCTCGGCAGCGAAGCAAACATGGCGGGCGATCCGGGCGGCTGGCTTTCTTTTGTTTCGGCCGGCGATTTTCCGTCGGCCCTGATCGGCGACGGTCCGACGGTGTTGACCAAGACAAGCGGCATAGGTAGTGACATGGCGCTCGATGACGGCATCGCTATGTGCGGCAAGGGCGGTCAATCCGTACTCTCCGGGGTCGGACAGCCGACCTTGCTGATTGATGCGTCGACGATTGGGGGGACGGCATGAGACTGAAGCGACTATGACACCATCAAGGTGGGTCCATTGACCTGGACCGAGGAAATATTGTCATTTTGGTTTCAGGAACTCGATCCGAAGGACTGGTGGAACGGAAGTGCCGCGCTGGACATGATTTGCGAAGTCCGGTTTTTCGAACTGTGGGACGAGTATAAATCGAAACCTGCAGCAGATTTTCTGACGGACCCCGAAACGACGCTTGCCGCCGTCATCCTCTTTGATCAAATATCGCGCAATATGTTTCGTGGCAGGGACAGGGCCTATTCCAGCGATTATCTGGCACAGCAGATTGCCGAAATGGCGGTCACGCAGAAGATAGACCAGAAACTGCCCGCCAAGCAGCGACTTTTCGTTTATATGCCCTTCATGCATGCAGAGGATATCCGCCTGCAGAACATGTCCGTTGCCCTGTTCAAGAAACTCGGCACGAGAGAGAAAGATGCGGAAGCACGTCGTGATATGATCAGGAAATTTGAACGATTTCCGCACCGTAACTGGATATTGGGGCGACCCTTCCAACCCGGAGAACAGGACGCGATCGATGAAGGGACGCATTGGTAGCGCCCATGTTGACGGTGGCTGTGAAACAAACCTGGCTAGCATTGAAAGTCTGGCCGGATGGCGACCGCTGGAAAGCGGCCCTGCGCATCGCGCTCCCGGCTGCGGCGATTGTTGCACTGGCCGGATGGCTGGGCGGCTGGCTTGTCTTTGAGCCCGTCGGCGACCTTGCTTCGGCGCTGATTGCCGCAATTGTCCTGTTTTTCGTTCCTGTTCTGGCCGAGGAACTGATCTTTCGCGGTGTCCTTCTGTCCTGGCTCGCGAGTTTTTCCCAGCGCTGGGGAAGCTGGCTTTCGGCGATATTGTTCATGCTTTGGCACCCGTTGCAGGCCCTAACCTTTGGCCCTCCGTGGTCAGCCATTTTCCTGCAGCCATCGTTTCTGTTTGCTACGTTCATACTGGGCATTATATTGACCCATATCCGGATCGTTACGCGGTCACTGTGGCCGGTTGTCGCGATCCACTGGATATTGGTACTGGCGTGGAAACTGTTTTTCGGCGGTCCGTTTTACTGAACAGGAATTTGTCATGGCTGATTTTTTTGATGCGCTGGATGACGATCATATCGCCTTCATCGCCAAACAGCCGATGTTTTTTGTCGCGACGGCAGCGGCGGACGGACGGATAAACCTTTCGCCCAAGGGCTATGACAGTTTCCGGGTGCTCGGACCCAATCGTGTGGCCTATCTCGATCTCGGCGGCTCCGGCAATGAAACCCATGCCCATCTGGTCGCCGATGGCCGGATCACCATCATGTTCAACAATTTCGCCAATCCGGCGCTGATCATGCGGCTCTATGGAACCGGACAGCCCGTTCTGCCGCAGGACGCAGCGTGGACCGAACTGGCCGCGCATTTCGACATTCTTCCCGGCACCCGCCAGATTTTCGACATCAGGGTCGACAGCATACAGACCAGCTGTGGCTGGGGTGTGCCGCAGATGGAAATGAAAGCCGAACGCAAAACGCTGGTCAAATATCACCGTCAGGCCGATCCCGATGCCTGGATGGAAAAGACCGCTGACCGGGTGACAAGTATCGATGGTCTGCCGACCCGTGCGACCGACCGCTATTTTGGCGGGCAATAGGTCATGAGTCTGGTCGAACTGTCCCGGCATATGCACGGTGTCGAAGCCGAGATCATCCGTGGCCGGCTGGAAGCCGCCGGTATCGGCGCGGTCTGTTTCGACAGCAATGTCAATATTGTCGAAGGCGCTGGTATCGCGCTGCCCGCCCGCGTGATGGTGCTGGCCGAGGATCTGGCGGAAGCGCAAGCGGTTCTGGCTGAGGACGTATCGTTATGAGCGGTGTTGATAACGGGGCAGGAAAAATTGCCCTTGCGCTGGGCGGAGGAGCCGGTCTCGGCTGGACGCATATTGGTGTCCTGCGCGCGATTGATGAATCGCCGCTGGAGATTGCCGCGATCGCCGGCACGTCGATGGGCGCGATTGTCGGGGCCAGCTATGCGGTGGGCAAGCTCGATTATATCGAAGACATGGCCCGCAACGTCAATTTCCGCAATATGCTGCGCTTCATGGACCCGCATTTCAAACGCGGTGCGGTCATGGGCGCGCGCAATATCGAGAAAGAGCTGGAGACCGAATTTGGTCACCTGAACTTCGACGACCTGCCTTTTCCGGTCGCTGCGGTTGCTGCCGACCTGCGCACCGGCGATACGATTGTGATGAATTCGGGCAAGCTGGTGCCTGCGATCCGCGCATCCATGTCGCTGCCCGGCATATTCAAGCCCGTGCAACATGAGGGCAGGCTGCTTGTCGACGGTGGTGCCGCCCTGCCGGTTCCGGTCTCGCCGGTGCGCGATCTTGCGCCCGCAGCCCTGTGCCTTTCGGTCAACCTGCAGGACGACTTCATAAACCGTTCGATCGCGGCCGGTATCGCAGACAATAACGGCAAGGAGCCGAACAGCCTCGCCATCGTCAAGGCATCTGTTGGTCTGTCGCTTCGCAATCTTGGCCGCTATTCGCTGGCGCTCGACCCACCCGATTTCGCGATGTCACCGCCGGTTGGTCATATCGATATCCAGAATTTCACGCGCGCCGAAGAACTGATCGAGATTGGCCGGCGCGAGACCGAAAAATTCATTCCGGAAATATTGGTCAAGCTGGCCGAAGGGTGTGCCTAAAAATTGTGCATTCGTGCTGCAGTGCACAAAATTTACTCTTTCTTAAACGTCTGAATTTCTAAAAATCCTTTGAATCCCTAGGCTTATGATTCTGGCATAAGCCTTGCGAAGAGTCCCCCGTGCAACAACCAAAGGGGGCGTAATGAAATTTAT
>CAJQNR010000153.1 GCA_905479715.1 uncultured Sphingorhabdus sp. | reverse complement strand
TCGCGGGATTGATGAGGTGCTGCGGATCGACGAGCAAGGCGATGACCGCGATCCAGCTGCTATGGAGAAAGATGAAATATTGATAATGGTCCGCACCATGTTCCTCCCCACCCTCACCAAGCAACCGCTTCGTATTGCGGTTGGCAAGAACAAGCTCGCCCAGCCGCTGGACCACGATATAAACCAGGATCCATGTCACCGCGGTCGGGCTGGTCGTGAAGATGGCGCCCAGATTGCCGGTCATGCCGTACCCACCGGATCAACGATGCCGAGCGCTGCGGTGAAACCGGGGCCCAGCGCGGTGAGCAAGATCGGCTTGTCGGGCTTTTGCGTCAGAAGCCGGTCGAGCACGAACAGGACCGTCGGCGACGACATATTGCCATGCTGACGGAGAACCTCGCGGGTGACCGGAATGCCGGCAAGATCGGGCGCGAAATAATCTTCCAGCGCTTCGACGACCCTGCCTCCGCCGGGATGGCATGCGGGTTCAGAGAGGTCGGACATGGCGAGGCCCTGCCCGGCCAGAAACGCATCGCAAAAAGGCGCGAAATCCTTGGTCACAAAGGTCGGGATGTCGCGGGCCAGCACGAGATCAAATCCCGTGTTACCGACATCCCAGCCCATCATGTCAAGGGTGGCGGGCCAGGTCTTCTGGCCAAAGGCGCGGAAGCGGGGCGCGGCAACCGGTCCGGCCTTGCCACTGACTATCGCTGCCGCACAACCGTCGGCAAACAGCGCGGTGGCGATCATGTTCTTCTTGTCAAACTGGCTATAGTCATAAGACAGGCTGCACAGTTCGAGAGAGATCAGCAGGACATTCTGCCCGCCCTCTGCCGCGGCCAGATCATTCGCCAGCCGAAGCCCGAGCACGCTGCCGGCACAGCCGTAGCCGAACACCGGGAGCGTCTGGGTCGACGGATCAAATCCCATCGCCTCGATCATCCGGCTCGGGATAGAGGGCGTCATCGTCCCGGTCGTCGAAATCAGGACGATCACGTCGATGTCGGACGGCGCGAGCGCCGCCTTGTCCAGCGCCTCCCCTGCTGCCTTCTGCGCCAGCCGGGTGCCGACCTGGTCGTAAATAGCCGCCCGATCGGTCCAGCTGCGCGGCTGCAAATAATAATCCGCGGAGCAAGCAAGATAGCGCTCGTCGATCCCGCTATTGCCGAGAATCTGTTCCAGCCGTGCCGGCAACGCCGCTCCCCGCGCCTGCGCCAGTACAGCCAGCACCTCCGCCTGGGTGATCCGATGGTCGGGAACGGCGGTGGCAATTGAAATCAGAGCGGACATGGGACACTTTCAGTGGTGATGCTGGCCCTGTTACAACAGATGCCACCGCGACACACGGAAATCCGTTGCATTGCACCAAATTCCGTAGGCTCGTCGCCGAAAAAATTCGGAACCACCGGAATACAAAACTTATTAAGCTACTGAAACACATATCATTTGTTGGAATAGAGTCTGTTATTGTGCACTGCACCATTTTTCTTGACAATGGCACTGCCCTGCTCTATTTGTGCACTGCAACAAAGAAGTGAGATAACCGATGGCTGATACGAAAAACGAAACATCCGCTGCTCCGGCAGCTAAAGTAACCGGCTCGCTCTCCGCCGAGGCCGCCTATTCTACAGCGGCTTCCGCGACCAGTATTTCCGCCAAACCGGCTTCAAAAGCCGCCGTTGTAGCCCCGGCCACAACCGCAACCCAAACGCCGGTGGCTCCTGCTGCTAAACCGGCAACAACAGCAACACCCGCTGTCAAAAAAACTGCAGCATCCAAACCGGTAGCAAAGAAGGCCGTCACGAAGCGTAAAGTCGCTGCGAAGCCTGCTGCCAAAACCACGACGACCAAAAAGATCAAAGGAACCAAGAAAATGGCCACCACCAAAACCACTGCAACCAAACGCGTTGCAAAAAACACCAAGGCTGCCAACACGAAGGCCGCCAATACCGCAAAGAAAACCGCCGACAAGCTTGGCTCGCGTTTCGAAAAGCTGACCGCTGAAGCGCAGACTCGCGCCAAAGAAGCTGCAGACCGTGCCGTCGCACTGTCGAAAAATGCTGTTGAATTCAACCGCGAGAATGTCGAAACACTGATCGAAAGCGGCAAAATCGCTGCAAAGGGCGCTCAGGAAATTGGTCAGACCAACCTGAAATATACCCGCGAGAATTTTGTTGAAGCCAGCCGCGCTCTGCAGGGACTGTTCAGCGTTGCTACGCCAAAGGACATGCTGGAAAAGCAGGCTGACTATGTGCGCAGCGGCCTCGACCGGGTTATGGACCAGACTTCAAACAACGCCGATGCCGTTGTGAAGCTTGCTGGCAAAGCCTATCAGCCGATTGCTGATCGCGTCAGCGAAATCCGCAAGGACCTGAAAAAAGCTGCTTGAGCTGATTTTCAAACCAATCCCAAAAAGGGCCGTTCCATTGGAGCGGCCCTTTTTATTTGCACTTAATTAACGCCGCTGACCGCAAAAGCCGTCAAAACTATCAATCCGCCACTTGCCCTCAGGGGTAAAAATACCATATCCTGAAGCGAATGATGAACCAGCAGATTCTTTTACCAGCATACAAACCTGACCGGCGGAACCGCGCCGGAGATCAACCCTTTATGGGCGACGATCCGGACAAGTCATCCGGAAACAACGATGATGACGACACAAATCTTGGCATCGCGACCAAGACCCGGGCCAAGACCAAGAAGCCTAGCCCATATAAAGTCCTGATCCTCAACGACGATTATACGCCGATGGAATTTGTCGTTCTCGTTCTGAAGCGATTCTTCAATATGGATATTGATGAAGCCACCCGTGTGATGCTCCACGTGCACCAGAAAGGCGTCGGCGTCTGCGGTACTTTCAGTTACGAAGTGGCAGAAACCAAAGTCACTCAGGTGATGGATTTTGCCCGCAAGAACGAACATCCGCTACAATGTACGCTTGAGAAAGCCTGATACCAACCAAGGAAAATACCATGTCCGAGACACCAGTTATCACGGTTGACATCGTCTCCGACGTCGTTTGCCCATGGTGTATTATCGGATATAAGAAGCTCGAAAAGGCGATGCTGCAATTTGAAGGGAAAGCCCGTTTTGAATTGGCGTGGCATGCCTTTGAGCTAAACCCTTCGATGCCGCCGGAAGGACAGGATATCAACGAACATATGGCGCAGAAATATGGCGCCACCCCTGAGCAGAGCAAAGCCAACAGGGAACGGCTCCGCAGCGCCGGTGATGATCTGGATTTTGAATTCAGCTATCATGAGAACATGCGGATGGTGAACACATTTGATGCCCACCGCCTGCTTCACTGGGCCGGAGAAAACGGCAAGCAAACCGCCCTCAAACTGGCGCTTTTCAAAGCTCATTTCACCGACGGAAAAGATGTCAGCGATCATGAAACTTTGGTCGATATCGCAGCATCGGTGGGGCTGGATGAGGAGCGTGCGCGCGATCTGCTCGGCTCAGATATGTACGCCGCCGAGGTAAGAGCAACGGAAGCGGAATGGCAAGAACGCTTCATTACCGGTGTTCCAGCCTTCATCTTCAACAAGAAGTTCATGGTTCCCGGTGCGCAGGAAACCGATGTTTTTGCCAATATTATCGAGAACAAGCTTCTCAAAGAAGCAGCCTGAACCCTAATTTTTCTTCGGTGGCATCGGAAAAAATCCGGAAGTCCGCTGGATATAATCGGCATAGTCCGGCCGGTTCTTTCTCAGGCTTTTCTCCAGCAACGGCGCTCCACTCCATTTCATCAGCGTGAAGCTCAGGAACAACGGACCAACGGCAGCAATCCAAACCGGCCAGCCCGTCTGCGATGCTACCAGCCAAATTCCCCACCAGGTACAAAAATCACCGAAATAATTAGGGTGCCGAGTATATTTCCACAAACCACTATCCAGTACCTTGCCCTTATTTTCAGGCTTGGCCCGGAATGCCTTGAGCTGCATGTCCCCGATCGTCTCAAAGGCAATGCCAAGCAACGCGATAAGAGCTCCGATGATAGCAACTGGACCAATGGGATTGCTATCTGCCAGCAATATGCCCAGCTGCGCAGGCAGGCAGACGATGAACAGTAACGGGATTTGCAGCATCCATATTTTCAACAGCGCTGCCTTGGCAAAACTCATTCCCTGCTTGTCTATCGCCTTGCCCATGATCCTTTTATAGCGCGGATCCATTCCTTCTTTGCGCCAGCGCAGGAACAGGTGCGTTCCCAGCCGGATTCCCCAAAATGCCGTCAGCGTCCATATCAGATAGGCTAAAGCTCCCGGATTATTTAACTGTATGAAGGAAGTACTCGCCATGATCGCCATGCCATAGGCCCAGAACGCGTCGACAAAGGACACGTCGCGAATTCGAATGGATATAATCCACAAAATCACCATGATAGCGACCAGCAATCCAAAGTTCAGGCCCAGGGCTGTCAGCAGGTTCAACTAGACTCTCCTTCCTTTAGCGCATTGGCCGGCATTTCCGGATCCGTTGAGATGATATCGCGCATCGCTTTTTCCGGATATTTTGGGGTTACGCTATGATAGAAAGCGCTAAGCTTCTTCATGTCGGCGGAATAATCCCCCGACGGCATGAACGATGGTCCCAATCCGCCTGTTTTTTTACGATAGTCCATCAAACCGATAATCAACGGAACTTTCGCCTTGAGCGCTATGTAATAAAAGCCTGTCCGCCATTGTTTGCCACCGTCGCGGGTACCCTCGGGCGGAATCGTCAGTAGAAAATCATCGCGCCGGTCAAACTCTCTCACCATCGCCTCGACCATATTGTTGGATTTTGACCGATCGACGGGGATGCCGCCCAATCGCCGCATCATACCTCCCCACGGCCATTTGAATAACGTGTCTTTGCCAATCCAATAAGAGTTGATCTTGAGCTTGTTGGTGAGCCCGAAAAAATAGAGAAAATCCCAATTGCTGGTATGTGGAGCAGCAATGATGACCGCTTTCCTGGGTGGCGGATTATCCTGAACGGCTGTCCAGCCGTTGATCGTATAGACGAACACGGAAAAGCGACGGACAATTTCCGACAACCAGTTCGGTTTAATCTTCTCGTGCACGCATCCTCCCACTCGCAGGATCGAAACCCACGGATAGCCCAGGACCATAAGTCTATTTCGGAACCGCGCAACGAAAGATGTCCATTGGTACATCCGCTACATTATTTCATCGCTCGTTTTCAGGATGCGATATTGTTTACGCTCGGATATCTCTTTGTCCGATATTCTCGGGCATGCTGCTATCAAATGATGGGAATGGGTTCGCCGGGAAAGTCTCGTCCGCACCACCGCACAGCCCAATGGGAGGTCGTCAATTGACCTATTAATCCACCAATTGCAGAGAGGGATATTTGGTGATTATGTGATTATAGACGGCAGGATGGAGCGCTTGTGAAAATTCACAGCCATAATAGTCGCCTTCATGCCAACAAACCTTGCTCTCCAGAGCGGCAAACAACGGGAGTTTAAGAAAGACTGCCTTTTCACCGGTCAGACGTGTCAAACAACGCATCCGGAAACCGGTGATCGAAAGGTCCAAAATCATGGCCTCCACACTTCCCAGACCGGGTTCACGAACAGCCGCCGTGATTTCGACATCGGTTCTCATCGAGATCCGGGGATCTCCACGCTTGAACTCTTTATTCATTGGTCTGCCCTGCTGTTCATGTTTCCCATAATTCCTGTCTGAGGCATAAGCCAGCCGATAATGATCGGAGGATGAGTTTACCGTCCTGTGCGAGTAAAGCGCTGCGGATATGTGAAGATTAACAATAGATGTTTATTCAATCGTTAACGGAGACCAAATTTTAAACCAAAATGAAAGGTTTTCATGGTAAACAGGCCGTTTATTATCCGCGTTCACCACAATCGGTGTGGCACAAATCAGCTTCCTCATCTTCAAGCTCGATTTGAATCGTGATATGATGGATGGAAAAGCGAGCTTTCATTTCCTTTTGTACGCTCGCAAGAAAACCTCTCCCCGGATGGCCGCGCGGTAAAACCAGATGGGCCGTCATCGCGGTTTCGCTCGTACTCATCGGCCAGATATGAAGGTCATGAACAGCTTCAACATCGGGCAATGATGCGAGATATTCAAGCACCTCCTCAACATCGATATCACGCGGCACACCCGCCAAGGACATCCGCACGGCTTCGGATAACAATCCCCATGTACTCCAGAATATCAGGGCCACGATGAGCAAGCTGAGCAAGGGGTCAATCCAGTTGATGCCGGTAAAATAGATAATGATTCCACCAACTACGACACCTGCCGACACGCCTGCATCAGCCATCATATGGAGAAACGCTCCGCGAATATTGATATCATCCTTTTGCCCGCGAATGAACAGCATCGCGGTTCCGAAATTGATGACGATCCCAATCAGCGCGACGATGATGACGGTGGTGGACGCGATCGCGCTGGGTGCGCTGAAACGTCCAATTGCTTCCCATGCGATGGCACCGCACGCTACAAGCAGAAAAAGTCCATTCAGCAGAGCAGCAAGGATCGAAGACCCGCCCAGACCATAAGTAAATCGTTTGCTTGGTGGTCGTTTCGCCAGTTCAGCCCCTGCCCAGGCAACCGCCAGCCCCAAAACATCGGATAGATTATGCCCGGCATCAGCCAGCAGCGCCATTGATCCCGCGAGCAAGCCAAATATCACTTCAACGATGATGTAAATCACATTGAGAGCAATGCCCAAAGCAAAGGCGCGACTGAAATTGGTCGGCATGTGGCCATGCGGACCATGACGATCATGATGGCTGTGAGGGAAATGCCCGTGGCTATGATGTTGACCTGCGGACATTTATGCTCCGACAATAATAGTATAATTATCAATTGTCGAATACACGGATCCGCCAGAGCGGTCTAGGTTATTTATACAATATTTCCTGTATGTTATATCATATAATGAGGGACTGATAACAGGATTAATCGACAATCAATCCAATCGCCAGATAGATGATAATAGCAGAACCGAAGCCGAAGATCGTGGCGAGAACAAATATGATCCGCAACAGATTTGCATCCATACCGCTCCAGTTTGCGAGGCCTGCACAGACACCCATGAGCTTGCCGTTCGCCTTGTCGAGTTTCAATTTGGTTTTCATTGGACTTTTGCTTCCTGTCTTTGAAGAAATGGGTTCCGGCCAATTGCTCGGACGGGATTCTGCACCTTTGTTCTTGCCCGCCATCAGATCACCAATGCCGATGCGTTGCTAAAAGCCGGAATGATGCTGGCGCCGATAAACAGGGTCGCCGTGGTAACGGCACCAAAAGCGGCAAGAAATGCATGTTGGAAATTGTGCGTCATGATTTTTCTCTCTTTGGGTAACAGGGGGGGGGTTAAGCGATGACCGAAGCGGCATTGCCGACGGCCGGACCAACACTGGCACCAACGAACAAAGCTGCTGAAAAAAGCGCGGCGACGGCTGCTGCGAGGCTGTTAGATACGTTTGAGAACATTTTGATATCCTTTCGATTTGAAACTGTGTTTCGCAATCTTGCGAAGATATTCCTTGCTTTGCACAGTCCATGCCAGTTCCAATTTTACACTATATTTCCGATAGTTAGAAAATTTAGCAGCATCCCATTAATTCCCATGAAGCCTATATTTAGTGGTTTTTACCAATTTTTGGCATTTCGTGAATGAGAAATGCATGGGCCAAAGCTGCCATCCGAATTTGCTTCTCTTTGGAGGCAGCGAAAGCTAGTGAAACGCCCAACCATGACCCTGTCCCAGCTTACCCTGCACAACTTTCGTAACTATCCGGAGTTGCGCCTTGATGCGGCGCCGGGATTCATGGTTTTCAGCGGTGAAAATGGTGCTGGCAAAACCAATATTCTGGAAGCTCTGTCTCTGCTTGCCCCCGGCCGCGGCCTGCGTCGCGCTGCACTGCGGGACATGGCGTGCCAGACGGGCAAGGGGAACTTCGCGGTTGCGGCACAGTTGGGCGATGTGCAAATCGGAACCGGCACAGATTTGGAAACGCCGGAACGACGCAAAACGCGGATCAACGAAGCCACCGCCCCGACCAATGACCTGGCCGAGTGGCTTTCCATATTATGGCTGACCCCGGCGATGGATCGCTTGTTTACGGAAGGGGCGGCAGGACGGCGTAATTTTCTGGATCGGCTGGTCATGGCCCTCGAACCTGCCCATGCGCGAAACTGCGCCCGTTACGAAGCCGCACGGCGCGAACGCAACCGGCTTCTTGCTGACGCCTATCAGGCGGACAAGGACTGGCTTGAAGGATTGAATGTGCAACTGGCCCAATTTGGTTCGGCGGTTGCCGAAGCCCGGGACCGAATGGTGACGGCATTAAATGCAAAGCTGAAACAATCGGATAGCAAGATATTTGCGACACCTGTTTTACAACTTGCAGATGACCTGTTGCGCACCGAGGATCAGCTCCATCACATGCTGCAACAAAATCGCACGGCGGATATGGCTGCTGGCAGAACTCTCCGCGGCCCGCATCGTGCCGACCTCGGCGTTTTTCATGCAGCAAAACAGCAACCAGCCGAAAAATGTTCAACAGGCGAACAGAAAGCATTGCTGTTCTCGATCATTCTGGCTCACGCCGATTTAATCGCCGAACGGCGCAACAGCCGGCCAATCTTGCTGCTTGATGAAGTCGCAGCCCATCTCGATCCGCAGCGTCGAGCAGCTCTTTTCCACAAGCTCGCAGAAAGAGGGGGGCAAGTCTGGCTAACGGGCACAGAGCCAGCCCTGTTCCACGATATTCCGGATAGCTCGCTCCATTTCGAGGTGTCAGATGGAACCGTCAAAGAGCGGTAGAAGGCAACTCAAATACAATATGGTTTACGGATGATTCACGTTATTCTTTAGTGATGACTTTGCGACATATGCTTATCTCTCCCGAGATGAACGCGACCAATCTGAGAAATTCTGCCACGCTAGTTCGGAATGCGATCATTCCAATCCTGTTGCTATTGCAGGCGGTTTTGATGCCCGTACCAGCCAAGGCCAATGACTATCTCCAATGCGTTCCATTTGCCAGGGAACTAAGCGGCATCCAGATTTATGGCGACGCACATAGTTGGTGGGATCAAGCGGAAGGTGTCTATCAACGTGGCGCGCGACCGGTCGAAGGTGCGGTTTTGTCGTTGCCGGGTTACGGCTCCATGCAGCTCGGCCATGTCGCGGTGGTTCGCAAAATCATCGATGACCGCAACATATTGATCAGCCATGCAAATTGGTCACCCGTCAACGGTAAGCGCGGCCAGATTGAACGCCGCGTCGCGGCACGAGATGTTTCGGCAGACAATGACTGGAGCCTCGTCAGAATCTGGTATGCTCCCATCGGCAAGCTCGGAACAACTGCATTTCCGGTAAATGGTTTCATCTATCCGACTCATCCGGCCAAACCAGATAGCCGCCAATGGGCGTCAGCAAGGCCAAAGAACGAGAACAGAATGCCCAACCGAAAACTTTTTGACGGAAGACTCCAGGCAGAACTGGCCCAATCTGCCGAAGCGGAACGCCCGACTGACAGCGAACCGCAGGACTTGATCGGGGATTTGCTGGACAGAATGGGTAGCTGAGGCCAGATTGAAGCAAGATGCTTCAACCGGAACCTCTTCCATGAATAATCACTCGCCCACCTGCCTCGTGATTCTCGCCGGCGGACAGTCGATCCGAATGGGAACTGACAAGGCCGTCATCACCCTTGCCGGACAAAGGCTCATTGATATTCTGATCGACAGATTCATGCCAAAAGCGGATCAGCTATTGCTGTCCGCTCCAGAGGATTACGGAACAGGACTCGCCTTTATCCGTGATAACCCGGATTTCCCGGGTGGGCCGGTCGGTGGTATTTTCTCGGTGGCGGCTATATTACAAAAGACGCGTCCGGATATAGCAGGTTTTGTAACCGTTCCTGTTGACGCGCCTCACGCGCCAGTCGACCTGATTGCACGTGTCTCGGCGAGCGGCACCTGTACCGTGGCAGGGGACCGTCAACGCATCCATCCAACCTTCGCCTATTGGCGCTGCGATATTGTCGATAATATTCGCATCACTCATGATCATCGCCAAAAATCCCCCTCCCTGCGTTGGCTGGCAGAGCGCTGCGGAGCAAAATCGGTGATTTGGCTCGACGATAATCTCTTTATGAACATTAATCGACCGCAAGATTTGATCGAGGCAGACCATAACAAAACAGCCGACGCCTGAAAAAGCGCCGACTGTTATGGTATTGAGCGCCACGTTTCTTTTAACGTGACTGGTAGCAATCTGGAATTAATCCAAACGGCGAATTTCCGTTTTGGTCAGACTGGTCATCAACTTGCCATCGCTATTTGAAAGCGTCGATGCTTCGATCCGGCGTACTTTGCCTTTGTAGATCACCAGCAGGTCACCACTGTCGGTTACGCGGTTCACCTTGGCAACGCTCGAGCCGCTTGCGTCATAAAGGCGGTCGTTCCGCTGTGCTTCAGCAGCATTTGCTGCAGGTACGGTGAAAGACAGTGCTGTAGCAGCAAGGATAAGGGAGGATAATTTACGCATGGTTTTACTCCATTGGGTTTGAATTATTCCCCAATTATGAACAGCACCAATTAAGTTGCAATATGAAATGTTGCACCTGCGAGTTGCATTTTTGCAATTGACCGGAAAACGGACGCAAAAAGGTGCCTGAAATATGTTGCCCCCCTCGCTCATGTTGTGCGATCATTTGGTTAATTTGATAGTCAGATGAGGTTCTCATGGTTCGTTATGCATTGATTTGTGCCACTTTGGCTTTCTCGAGCTCCGTCAGCGCCCAGCAAACCGACATCATGTCAGACATATCAACCCTGATTGACACAAGGTCAGAAGAATCAGCGAAAACAGCTCGCAAACTCTGGGAATGGGCTGAAGTTGGCTATCAGGAGCAGAAATCCAGCGATCTTTTGAAGCAATCGTTGAGAATGCATGGATTCAGCATTGAATCCGGAGTCGCGGATATTCCGACCGCCTTTATTGCAGAATATGGGAACGACGGTCCCGTCATAGCAATTTTGGCTGAATATGATGCCCTGCCCGGCATCAATCAGGATGCAGTAGCGACCCGCACTCCCATCGCTGGCAAGAGTGCTGCCCATGCTTGCGGCCACAATCTATTTGGTACCGGATCGGTTGAAGCCGCCATCGCAGTGAGCAAATGGCTGAAAGCGACGGGGACCGCTGGCCGCGTCCGTCTCTATGGTACACCAGCCGAAGAGGGCGGCAGCGGCAAGGTCTATATGGTTCGCGCCGGATTGTTCGACGATGTCGATTTCACGTTGCACTGGCATGCTGACGACGAAAATTCGGCAGCTGCGCGGACCTCGCTCGCCAATCGATCTGCCAAGTTCCGCTTTCGCGGCGTGTCTGCTCATGCCGCCGGTGCTCCCGAGAAGGCACGCTCCGCTCTGGATGGCGTCGAATCCTTCAATATGATGATCAACATGATGCGGGAACATGTCCCGCAAGAAAGCCGAATTCACTATGTGATAACCGAGGGCGGCACTGCTCCCAATGTCGTGCCAGATTTTGCGGAAGTCTTTTATTATGTCCGTCACCCCGATCCCGACGGCGTCGATGCCATCTGGACAAGAGTGGAAGATGCCGCCCGCGGCGCGGCGCTCGGTACCGGGACAAAGGTCGATTGGGAAATCATTCACGGCAACAACCCTTTGCTGGTCAATGAAACACTTGCAAAGATGATGGACGAGAAATTGCGTCAGGTTGGCGGCATCGAATATACGCCCGCAGAGGAAGAATTTGCCAAGACCATATATGCCAGCTTTGACAAGCCGGCACATGAACTGGGCAGCCAGACAGAAATTCAACCATATAGCAAATCGCTCGGCTATGGTTCTACCGATGTCGGCGATGTTTCCTATGCCACTCCTACGGTAGGATTACGCGCAGCGACCTGGGTGCCGGGAACCTCTGCCCACAGCTGGCAATCTTCCGCAGCAAGCGGAATGTCGATCGGCTTCAAAGGCACGCAGGTAGCGGCCAAGACAATTGCCCTCGCCGCCATTGAGCTTTTTACCAACCCTGAGCTTCGCAAAGAGGCTCGGGAGGAGTTTGATAAGGCCCGGGGTCCCGATTACCAGTATAAGTCTCTTCTGGGAGACCGCGATCCCCCGCTAGACTATCGCAAATAAGTCCGACAAAGATTTGGTCCTGCCATAGCGGCCTCGACCACACTCATGCTGCCATGTCCGAAAGATCAATGGCAGGTGACTACGTCCTGTATCCGAAGTTCTGGTGATAGCGTTCCACCACCTCTGCCAAAGTCGACAAGGCCAGGGTCGCAGGATCCCGTGTGGACGGAATCAACCCAATGGGAGCGACTATCCGCGCACGTTCTTCTGCCGGAACATCAATGTCTTCCAGATATTGCAACCGCATTGCATGGGTTTTGCGGCTGCCCATCGCGCCCACGTAGAAGGCCGACGATGACAGCGCCTGCTTCATCAAACGCGCTTCCCAGTCATGATCGTGAAAATAGAATATGCAGGCCGTCCATGGATCTGGATCGAGCAGCGGCGTGGCGTCCGGTGTCTTGAGACGATGGGCGGTTTGGGCCAGGCTGCAGACCTGTGCGACCACCAGCGGGTCCGGTGACAATACGGCAGATTCGATACCGTAGCTCAAGGAGATTCTCACGAGACTTTCAACCGACGGACCGTGTCCTGCTATAATGATCCTTGCCGCCGGCAGGTGATGGATGAGAATTTGCGAACCGGCTCGTTCCACCGCTGTCTTGACTGATCTTTGCGCTTCACAGCGGATAGTGGTGCTTTCACTATCCAGCATGATCGTGAGCGGCTCACGGTCTCTGATTCGGTCAAATATATCAATAATCTTTCTGTCATCAATTACCGGAGTGAAAAGCAGGTCAATGCTACCGCCGCATGGCAGGCGAATATCGAGATAGGGGGAGCCAGCGCCAAACCGCAATTCGCGTGGCTGTCCGCTTGTGATCACATCCAGCGCTTCGGAAACCACCGCCGCCTCGACACAACCCCCGGAAAACGAGCCGGAGAATGATCCGTCCTCCGCGACCGCCATATGCGCACCTGGGTTTCGCGTTGACGCGCCGGTAACTGCGGTCAGTGTCACCAGAACCGTCTTCTGTCCGGCTTCCGCCTTTGATTTCAGAAAGCGGAATATCGGTTTAATATTGTTCAATGATAGTGCCCCGTCAGTTACCCAAATGCAGATAACGCTCCTGTCCATGCCTTAAACAGGAAAACGGAGCAATCGTCATGGGATCAGAGACATGGCCTGTGATCGATCGAAGAGATGACGCCATCGGCAAGAGCATCCAGAGCGAATGCAGTCACCGGCTCATGAACGCTCCTGTTTCAAATCGTGGCAGCCATTTCCGACGCCTGCTTGATCGCCGCCTTGGCGTCGAGTTCGCGGGCTTCAAATGCACCGCCGACCAGTTCCGCTGACTGGTTCAATGCGACGAGACCATCATATACATCCCGTTTTGGAGTCTGCCCCGCACAGAGAATGACAGAATCGACCTCGAGAAGAATCGGCTTGTTATCCACGCTAATATGCAGGCCTGCATCATCCACCTTGTCATACCGTGCGCCGTTTATCATATTAACCCCGCGCCGGGCCAAGGACAGACGATGGGTCCAGCCCGTGGTTTTGCCCAGACCGGAACCCACACGGGATTCTTTCCGCTGGATCATGGTAATTTCGCGCGCGGCACGAGCCACCACCGGTTCAACACCCGTTACCCCACCACGAGGATGGTTTTCAAAATCGACGCCCCATTCTTTTGCAAAAACATCGCGGTCGATCGCACCGGACGGACCGGAATGGCTGATCAACTCACAGATATCGAAACCGATTCCGCCGGCGCCAATTACGGCGACCTTGTCACCAACCGGTTTCCGTCCGGTAATGACATCGATATAGCTCACCACCTTCGGATGATCGATACCTTCGATTTCCGGCGTTCTGGGCGTAATGCCGGTGGCGATGATAATATCGTCGAAGCCTTCCGCCTGCAGCTGCGCGGGGCTGACACAGGTGTTGAGCCGGACGTCTACGTCCAGCACCTCCAGCCTCCGTGCAAAATAGCGCAGGGTTTCATAAAATTCTTCTTTGCCGGGGATCTTTTTCGCCAGGTTGAATTGTCCACCGACTTCGGAAGCTGCTTCAAACAATGTGACCTTGTGACCGCGTTCGGCGGCGACCGTCGCGTAGGCGAGACCGGAGGGGCCCGCACCGACTACGGCGATCCGCTTCGGTGATGACGTCGGCAGATAGTTAAGCATCGTCTCATGACAGGCCCTGGGATTGACCAGACAGGAGGTCAGCTTCCCGGAGAACGTATGATCGAGGCAAGCCTGATTGCAGGCGATGCAGGTGTTGATTTCATCCTCACGCCCTTCAATCGCCTTGCGCATGAAGGCGCTGTCGGCGAGCAGCGGGCGAGCCATGGACACGAGATCAGCATCGCCCCGTGCCAGTACTTCCTCTGCAACATCCGGCATATTGATCCGGTTGGAGGTTATCAGGGGCACATTTACTTCTTGACGCAACCGACCGGTAACCGAAGTAAACGCCGCTCGCGGAACCATTGTCGCAATGGTGGGAACTGCACTTTCATGCCAGGTAAAATGGGTTGAAATGATTGTCACACCAGCCTTTTCCAAGGCTTTGCCTAAGGTAACAACCTCATCCCAGCTCATCCCGCCTTCCAGCATATCCATCGCCGCGATGCGAAAAATCAATATGAAGTCCTCGCCCACGGCGGCGCGGGTCCGCTCTACGATTTCCAGAGCAAAGCGCATGCGATTTTCATAGCTGCCGCCATATTCATCATCGCGCAAATTGGTTTTTTCGACGAGAAAAGTTGAAATAAGATAGCCAGCGGACCCGATGATTTCGACGCCATCATAACCGGCCTTTTTTGCCATCACCGCGCATTGCACATGATCTTCGATCTGCTTTTCAACGCCTGCCTTGTCGAGTTCATTGGGAACATAGCGACCAATGCGCGACTTTACCGCCGATGGTGCCACGCAATCCGGAGTATGCGCGAGCGGACCGGGGTGCAGGATCTGCATGCAGATTTTAACATCCGCATCTGCCTGGTGGACAGCGTCGGTCACCAACCGGTGCTTCTCGGCTTCCCCCTCACTGGACATCATGGCACCGCCGTGTGACGATTCCCGATTGGGCGCGATGCCGCCGGTAATGATCATACCGATATCATTGGCAGCTCGTTCCCCAAAATAAGCGGCCATACGTTCAAAACCGCCCTCGATCTCCTCGAGGCCGGTGTGCATGGATCCCATGATTGCGCGATTTTTTATGGTGGTGAAGCCGAGATCGAGCGGCTCTAGCAGTTTTGGATAGTTCATATCATCTTTGTTAGCCTCGGTAGCCGAAACCTCCCCTATATAAAAATGCTAGCATGTTCGGTCACACTAGGTCAGCGACTTTTCATGGCCTTCTCTGGCGCAGAGCTTTACGATATGCAAGGTTACCGTGCCCACCGCAGGAGAGGTGACGAAGCCAATATTCTCTTCTTGTTGCAGCCGTTCGATTACAGTCTGAACCGCTTTAATATTGTCGCCTTGAGCGAATTATTTACTGTTACTTTCGAAACAATCTTCTTACTGTCGGAAACGCTTGATATTTTACATGTGTGACGCGGACGACAAAAACAGCACATATATCCGAACGTTTTGATTATATTTTCCGGAAATGGATTAATTTGCCCCATATCCGTCTATATATTTGACCGATAAAAACGCTTGCGCACCATTTCCAAAACAATGGAAGCTGATTATGCCCACCCGTAGCCAGATAAAAGAGTTCCGGTTAAAACAATATCGAGACCGGCGACTAAATGACAGTCAGCTTCGGGAGCGGGGCGCGTTACAGCTGAGCGGTGATGCATTTCACGCGTTGGCGGACACGATGCCCCAGATGGTCTGGTCGACGCTACCCGACGGTGACCATGACTATTATAATGCCCGCTGGTATGAATATACCGGCGCCCCCGCAGGTTCGACCGATGGCGAGGGATGGGCGGATATGTTTCACCCCGACGATCAGGCAGAAGCATGGAAAAGATGGAACCGCAGCCTCGCGACCGGCGAGCCCTATGAAGTTGAATATCGGCTTCGTCACCGCACGGGCATTTATCGTTGGGTTCTGGGGCGCGCGCTCCCGATCATTGGTCCAGACCAGAAGATACAGCGATGGATCGGCACATGCACCGATATTGACGACGCCAAACAGGCTGCAAGCCACAACGAAATGCTGAGTCAGGAACTCAGCCATCGTATCAAGAATATTTTTGCGATAATCTCCGGCCTGATCAGCATGACCGCACGCGGCAATGAGAGTTTCCGCGATGCTGCAGAAACATTGAAGGACCGGATTGCCGCTTTGGGCCGCGCGCACGAATATGTTCGTCCGCGCACTGACAAGATGCGGCCCGGCAATGGTGACGTCACAATTCATCATCTTCTGTCTGAAATATTTGCGTCCTACCCGGCTTTTACAGACAAAAGGCTCTTGATTTCCGGCGAAAACATTCTGGTGAGCGATCGCGCTGCGACGCCCGTTGCGCTCGTTTTTCATGAACTGGCGACCAATTCGATGAAATATGGCGCGCTTGCAGACGACGACGGTCAGGTCGATCTCGCAATTTCACGAAAGGCCGACATGGTGACATTCAAATGGTCTGAAAATGGCGGGCCTGTCATTTCCGCTCCACCATCCGAATCGGGATTTGGGTCAAAACTTGTCGAAATGTCGGTGACGCAACAATTGGGCGGCACGCTCGAAAGGCTATGGCTGCCCACCGGATTACAAATCGATATGGAGGTGGAGGCCTCGCGCTTGTTCGGAAGCTAGCTGGCGTCCGCTGCGCTATTTGACCCAAGCGGCTCCTTTTATCTGGCGAGCAAACGCAAAAAAGCCCCGCTGTTGGCAGCGAGGCTTGTAGAGCTTTGTAATCTTTGGGATTGTTGGTTGCGGGAGTAGGATTTGAACCTACGACCTTCAGGTTATGAGCCTGACGAGCTACCGGACTGCTCCATCCCGCGCCAACATGTGCGGACTGCCTTGAGAGGCGGACCCGCAAAAATCAAAAAAGCGGCCGGCCC
>CAJQNR010000152.1 GCA_905479715.1 uncultured Sphingorhabdus sp. | reverse complement strand
TCAAACTGCCAAAAATCTGCCGGGTTTTTACCTAAGGGATTTCCACTCGGTTGACCGGCTTTTCCCTCCTTACCGTTTGCATGGCGTTTACCGGGATACAACTGCGGAACCCTGACCTCGTCTAGATTGAACTTGTAGTTTGTCGATTTGGAAAACCACAAAATTGATTCATATCGACCAGAGAACCGTTTTTTTGCATGCAAGCCAAAATTAAATGTCCATATAATCCTGTTTCTAAGTTCAAAGCCGTACTTCCGAAAAATTGGAAAGAAAAGTATATCGAGCGGATAAATTGCCCCCTTGTCAATGTGGTTACCTACCTGCCAACAAATGCTTCCATCCTCTGATACTTTTTGGGCTATCTCTTTGATGAGCTCATCCATTTGAGCCGTGTAATCATCCAGTGACTCGAACATACCTTTTTCGTAGGACTTCCCAATATTGTAAGGTGGTGAAGTAAGCACTAAGTTTACACTCTTATCATCTACTGCTTGAATTAGGTCCCAAGCATCGCCGCAGAGAATTTCACTTTTCGTATTTGTAGAACTATTTCTCATTTGGTTTTGTTAGCTAATTCTATTTTCTAAGACAATATGCATTGTTAGATTCGATGCTGCCGTGTAAATTTTCCGGAATTCCGGTGACAATCACGGTGACAGGCGCAACAATCCCTAAATAGGGAGCTGATAAACACTCAAACCTCCCGGCTCTGATAACGGAATATGCCGACGATATTCACGCTGGCGGCTGTCACCTCATAGCCGATGGTAAAATGATATTTGAGCGTGGCGATCCGGCGGAAATCCTCGCCATCGACTTGACGACCCAGATTTGGGAAAAAGGCCAGCTGGTCGATGGAACGATAAACATCGTCCAATATATTTTGAACGGCTTGAGGGGAATATTCAGAAAAATAGCTGATGATGGCAAGCAAGTCCCTTTCCGCTCTGGCGCGGAAAACTATGGGTATCATGCAGAGAAAGGTTTGCCGAAAATCGCTGTAATTGCTTCTTTGGACGAATATTCGGGATTTTCCTCGGCCATACGCTTTTGCATTTCCGCGAGCTGGTCGGGCGTCAGTTCATATTTGTCGGAATAAGACTCCATGATCTGCGCCAGCGTGGCTTCCACAGACTGGGCGCTGTCTGCGGGAAGAGCGTGAACAAAATCCACAAATTTTTCGATCATCGTCATGGGGCCGTTGTAGCAGATTTTAAGCGTGGTGGAAGGGGCCGCAGGTTGGCATTAGCGGTCATTGATCCGCGCTCGGCACTTATAGGGGCGTCATCCTGAACTCGTTTCAGGATCCCTTGAGAGCGGGCTATGCCGGTGGGGGTCCTGAAACGCGTTCAGGATGACGATGTCTGCGGGTTCAGGATGACGGTTCTTCCCCTCAACCCGCGCTCTCGCCCGTCGCCGTCACTCGACGCCGAATTTGAGCATCTTGTCGAGACCCTCGGCGAGAAATTCGCCGACTTCGGGCTCGCCGAGCAGATAGGTGCTGACCGGGCCTTCGTGCTGTTCGCGGGCGAGCCGGGTGGTGGCGTCCCATTCCTCCGGCTCGGCATCGCCGCGGCCGATCCAGAACAGGGCGACGAGCGCGTCCTGCTGGTCATCGTTCATATTTTCAATCTCTTCGATAATCTCCTCGCGGCTGAGATCGCCGGCGGTCTCCTGCAGCGTCGCGGCGACCTCGTCATCGCTGGCATTGCCGCCGAGGTCGGGAATATCGGTCTGTTCCTTGGCCATGACAGCGTTGAACCGCACGACCAGCTGTTCAATCTCGCCGGTGTCAAAGGGAAGCTCAACCATCATCATCTCCTGTTCGTCATCATCCTGTCGCTGGCCGGGGGGAGGCCATGACGCCTGTTACCGGCAAAGCCGCCGGGCCGGATATCAGGGGATATACATAGGCGCAGGCGCGCGTCCCCGATCCAACATCCTTTCCTACAACCTATTGCTTCTGATAATGTTCCCGACATGGCAGAAGAAGATGATGACGACAACGCGCGTCGCGATCCTGTCGCGGGCCCCGATCCGGCGCGCCACGCGGATCGGGATGATCCTGACCCGGACGGCGCGGGCGCGGGCGGCGGGACCGGGGGCAGCGCCCTTCCCGCGCCGCGGCCTTCCGGCAGCAATCCCAAGCCCTATCGCCCGCGCCATGACGGCTGGACGGCGGAGCGGCAGCGGCTGTTCATTGAAGCGCTGACCCGCACCGGCTGCGTGCGCGATGCCTGCCGGGCGGCGCGGATCAGCTCGACCAGCGCCTATCGCACCCGCCGCCGGATACCGGAATTTTCCGCCAGCTGGGATCTCGCCCTGCGCCGGGCGCGGACTCCGCTGGAGGAGGTCGCGTGGAAGCGCGCGGTCGACGGACGGGAAACCGTGATCATCCGCGGCGGCAAGGAAGTCGAGCGGCGGATCATGCCGTCGGATTCGATACTCTCGCTCCTGATCAGGCGCAGCGATCTCGGCGGGAAGATCGGCGCGCGCACCGCCGACAAGGTGCTCACCTGGGAGGAATGGCAGGCCGGGCTGCGCTTTGACGATCAGGGGCAGAAGGTTGACGAGAGCGTCGAGGCCGAAGCGGTGTGGCAATCGCTCGACCGGAAGCTGGCCGACATGCGGGTGAAGCTGCTGGCGCGGCGGGCCCGCGAAGAAGAGGAAGAACGGCAGCGCGCGGCGGCTGGTAGGACGGATGAACCGGGGGCTGGCGATCACGCGGGGTGAGGATCGCCTAGGATGGCGATGCCGGGGCGTCTAAACCGGTCCCGCCGACAGCGGCCCTTCGGCAAGCTCAGTGCGAACGGCCATGCGCGATCAGCGCGCCCGCTGCCGCCCCCTGCCTCGATCCCGGCCCAGCCCTAGATCCCGCCGTCGGTAACTTCATAGCCCGCGGCCTCCAGCCCGGCCTTGAGCGCGATGCGGCAGGCTTCCAGTTCATGCGCGTCGGTCGAGCGGATGACGAAATTCGCCCCGACCGTGCCGTTGCGGAAAAAGGGATAGCTGCCGATGACACAGCTTTCGTGTGCCTTTTCGGTTTCGCCGAGAAGTGTCGCGATCTCGCTTTCCGGGGCCCAGGCACCGAGCGTGACGGAGAGCAAGGGCGCGCCGCCCTCGAGCGTGCCGGTGAGCGCGTCGAGCATGCCCGCGGTGATATGCGGAACGCCGGCCATCAGGAACAGATTGTCGATCCTGATACCCGGCGCGCCGGACATGCGGTTCTCGATCAGCTCGGCGCCTTCGGGCACGCGGGCCATGCGCAGCCGGCCCTCGTTGAGGCCGCCGCGAGTCTCGTAATATTTCTCGAGGATGGCGCGCGCCGCCGGGTGGATCACGACACCGACGCCCAGAGCCTTGGCGATCGCGTCGACGGTGATGTCGTCATGGGTCGGGCCGATGCCGCCGGTGGTGAACAGATAGTCGTTGCGCGCGCGCAAGATGTTCACCGCCTCGGCGATCTGGTCCTGATCGTCGGCGACCACGCGGACCTCGGCGAGGCGGATGCCCTGGACATTGAGCCAGCTGGCGATCTGCGCGATATTCTTGTCCTGCGTCCGGCCGGAGAGGATTTCATCGCCGATCACGATCAGCGCGGCGGTCCAGATTTTTTCTTTGTTCATGACGCATCTATAGAGCGATGCCACGCGATTTGGGAATATCTATTTGGCGAGCCCTGCCGGCTTTTTTTCATAGTCCGACACCGGCGGCCGCGCGAGCCGGTCGAGCGGGACGTGCAGCCACACCGGTTCGCTGCCCAGCCGCGCGTTGAAACGGATGTTGAAGGTGAACGGGTCCGGCGTCGCCGAGAAGAGATCGGGACCGTAAAGCGGCGCGACATCTTTTTCCGCATAGCCCATCAGTTCGAGCAGGGTCGGGAATATCCGGTAATGCGACAGACGGTTCTTGCCCGCGGCCACTGCCTTCGCCCAGCGCGCGCCCTGGGCCTGGTCACCGCCGATCACCACCAAAGGCACCACCCCTTCCTCGATCTGCGGCGCGGGCGTGCAATGGGTCGCCTGGCCGCCATCGCCGCGCTCGTGGAAACTCTGGCCGTGGTCGGACGTGTAGAGGATCGTCGCGCCGCCAATGTCGGCGGCGGCGAACAGCCGGTCGAAAAAGCCGCCGACGCTCCACGTCACCGTGTTGCGATAGCTGTTGCGGTAGAGCCGCCAGTTGTTGGCGCTGCCGTCAAGCCCGTCGCGGGTCGCCATGTCGGTGACATCGGCAAAGCGGCCGCGCTTCAGCATCGGCTGATATTTGGCGTGGCTCATCGGGAATTTGTCGCTGACCGGAAAATGGCCGCCGACCTTGTTGATCAGGATCAGCTGCGCCTTGCCGTCGTTGAGATAGTCCGCCAGCCGGTCGGCCACGGCGTGATCGCGGTCGACCACCGGCACATCGCCAAATTGCTCCCAACGGTCGATCTCCGCGCGCTCGGCATCGTCCATCCGATTCTGGTAGCGCCCGCCGGTGCGCTGGGCATCGAGATAAACGGTGCCGAGACCGGCGGCGCGGGCATAAGACCAGATCGACGGCGCGGAGCGGATCGTCTCGCGATAATTGTCGCGGGTACCGCCAAAGCGCAGGGTCACGTTGCTGCCGACGCTGCAATGGTTGATCGCCGTGGCGAGACCGAAATTGTGGATCGGCACCGCTCCCCCTGCCCCGTCGGCACCAAGACCGGAATAGACCCCGGCCGGGTCATTGATATCGAGATAGGCGCCGGCGATACTCTCGTCGATGATCAGCACGATATCGGCGACCGGCTTCGGCCCCTGCGGCCTGAGCGTCACGGTCCGGCGCGGGCCATGGTCGGTGGTCGCCACGTCATAGGCGTAGAGCAGAGCGAGACTGGCGCCGCTGTGCGCGGATGGCAGGCCGCTGTTGCCCTCGCCGCCGCGAAAGAAGAGCAACACCGACAGCCCGAGCAGGATCGGCAGCGCCAGGATTTTCGTGCCCCGCATCATCAATCCGCTACCCGCCGGCGGCTTCAGCCCGATGCCGAGCAACAGCAGCAGCGCCTTGCCCGCCGCGAGCAAAAGCGCCACGCCCTGTTGCGCGATCGCGCTGCCGAGATCCCCGGCGCTCTGCACCATGGTGACGAAATTCTCGTAGCGCATGAAATCACCGACCGCCCATTGATAGCCGTCGACCAGCATCGAGGCCGCCGCCAGCAACAGCGCCAGCGGCCAGCGCAGCCAGCCTTGTGTGAACGAGGCGATGCCGACCAGACTGAGCGCGCACAACGCGAACAGTCCGCCAAAGGCGATCAATGCGCTGAGTTGGACATCGGGCGTCGCCAGCATCCCCACGCGCCGCCAGATCTCGCCGCCGCCAAGCAGCAGGCTCAGCCCGACCAACAGATATTTTACGCGATAGTGCATCAGGCCTCTGGAATCATCGTCATTTTCTCCAGCGATCCTTTAGGCAGCGCTGGTTAATATCAGACAAAAATCCGGTTTATTTTGGGGTCTCGCCAAATCGGGTCGCGATGCCTATATAGGCGGCATGACAGACTATATGACCGTAGAAGACACTACTCCGCAATCCCGCACCGGCGCGATCAAATTGCACGGGCCCGAGGGCTTTGAAGGCATGCGCAAGGCCGGCCGCCTCGCCGCCGAGATACTCGACGCACTGGTCCCGCTGGTCGTTCCGGGCGTGACCACCGGCGAACTGGACGATTTCGTCCGCCAGCAGACCTTTGCCGCTGGCGGCGTCCCGGCGACGCTGGGCTATCGCGGTTTCACCCACAGCTGCTGCACATCGATCAACCATGTCGTCTGCCACGGCATTCCCGGCGACAAGAAACTGGCCGAGGGCGATATCGTCAATATCGACGTGACCCCGATTGTCGATGGCTGGCACGGCGACACCAGCCGCATGTATCTGGTCGGCAAGACGCCGATCAAGGCAAGCCGGCTGGTCCAGGTGACCTATGAATGTTTGATGCTCGGCATCGAGCAGGCGGTCCCCGGCAACCGGATGGGCGATGTCGCCCACGCGATCCAGAGCCACGCCGAAGCCCACCGCTATTCGGTGGTCCGCGATTTCTGCGGCCATGGTCTCGGCCAGATGTTCCACGACGCCCCCGAAGTCGTCCACGCCGGCCGCCCCGGCACCGGCCCGGAACTGCGCCCCGGCATGTTCTTCACGATCGAACCGATGATCAATATCGGCAAATATGCCTGCAAGATGCTCGACGACGGCTGGACAGCGGTCACCCGCGACCGCTCACTGACCGCGCAGTTCGAGCATAGTATCGGGATTACCGAGGACGGGAACGAGATATTCACGAAGAGCCCGAAGGGGCTGGATTGCCCGCCTTATTGAGGCAAATCAGCCTGTAGCCAGTGCCTTTTGCACCGCTTCAGGATTTTCTTCGATTACAGCAAGCAAGGCGCGCGCAGGGGCATCGGGCTGACGCCTGCCCTGCTCCCAGTCCTTGACCGTTCCCAATGGCAAGCAAAAGGTTTTTGCAAACACGGCCTGGGTCATCTTGACGCGTTTCCGGAGCGCTTTGATATCCGGCCCCGCCACCACGCGCGCGCGCGCCTGCTCGCCCTGCACGAAGGCCGTTGCATCCTCGATACCTTCCATGATGCCGGTAAAATCTTCGTCCTTCATTTCTTCAGTTCCTTCTTGAGCTTTGCAAGGGCTGCCTTAAAAGCATTTTTCTGTTCGCCGGTCAGACTGTCGTCGTCGGTCTTGTCGATCATCCAGAGCAGAAACACCGGATTGGCAGCGTCAGCGAAAAAGCTGAACACCCGATAGCCGCCACTCTTTCCCGTCGCCGCCTTTGCGACGCGCCCCTTGCGCAGACCTCCGGTACGGGGCTCGACCTTGCCGAAGCCGGGATCGGACTGATAGAGGTCGTAAATCGCATCCAGTTCAGCTTTGGTTACGCCAAGCGCCTTGATCCTTTTCTGGAAGGCGAGCGTTGCGACGACAGTATGGATCGGCGCTTTGTCCATGCACGGTATGTACGGCATTGCCGCACTAAATGCAAGCAAAAAAGACGGCAATGCCGTCCTCTTAATGCCTGCTGACGACGACTGGACCGCCGTTACCCGCGACTGGTCCCTGAGTGCGCAGTTCGAGCAAAATATCGGGATTACCAGGATCGGAACGAGATCTTTACGAAGAGCCCGACGGGCTTGGATGCGCGCCCTTGTTGATGCATCTCTCCGCTCGATGACAGAATCTGGACATAAGCAGATTGGTGCAGATCGAAATTGTAAAGATGATTGGCCGGACGCCGTGCCGCTGCGCGCCTGCCGGGCGTATCCATATTCCCTCCACAATGGGCGGCTAACGGGAAAATCGGGGGCCAGGAAGCTTAAGGATTGTCGACAATGGACTTCAACCCTCCGGTCCAGCAAAATTTGCCTCGACCCTGTCCCGGACAGGAGCGGCGGGTCGTCTTGCGCGTCCCTCGCACAGCCCTGAAAGCCTCTGCAAACCCCCATTCTGCGACAATTTACGACAGCTTTTCAAGCGACCGGCCGATGCCGGAACGCTATAAGAACTGACACAGACACAAGGAAATAATCATGAAAAAAACCATATCCGCCTTATGCGCCCTCGCCCTTCTGGTCCCCGCCACTGCCTTTGCGCAAAATCATAATGACCGGGATGATCACAAGGAAAACACGCACAGCCAGAGCACGCAGCAGGACAAGAAAGCCGCGACCAAGCAGACCAGCACGAAACCCAACAGCAGCAACAAGTCCAGCAGCACCAGCAAGTCCGGCAGCACCAAGGCGCCGGCAACGCAGAAGTCGAGCAGCTCCGGGCATAAATTTGCCAAGGGCCAGCGGTTTGACCGGAGCAAGGCCGCCAATTACCGGCGGGTAAGCTATCGCGAACATAGCAAGCTTTCCGCACCGCCAAGCGGCTATGTCTGGGTGCGCGCCGGCAATGACGCCTTGCTCGTCCGGTTGAGCAACAATCTGATCATCCGGATCGTCGCCAATATCTACTGATCCGCGACAGAATATCCGGCCGGGTGCATGCGATTGCACCCGGCTCCTGAAGGTCGGTTACAACAATAGGTAAAGTAACTAATGGTTTACATAAACGGTTTTCCAACTAATCTGATCGGCGGTCGCATAGATTTGTTCGAGGGGAACAAAATATGTCAAAGGAAAATCCGGACAGAGATTCAGGCTCTGACCCACGCAAATCAGACCGCCGTGTAAACGATGACCCAAATTACCGGGGACCGGAACGGCGAAAGGGAGAGCGTCGCAAGGGAGATCGCAGAAGCGAGCAGCGCCAGGAAGGCTGATCCCGGCCTTTGCCAGTCCGTGATCAAGCGTCTGCCGGAGTTCGGGTGATTGCGCCCGGACTCTGCCCTGCTCGCCGACAGATGTACGCGTGGCGCGCGATTTTATCCCGGCCTGCGTTCCCCGAAAACAAGCGATAGGGAATGAAATATATGGTGAGCAAAACCATGAGAAAAGCGCTGCTGTTTGCGTCGGCCTACAGCCTGTTCGGCGGGCCCGGCGGAACCGCCTTGCTGGCGCAGCAAGAGCGCGGCGACAGCGAGCGCGGCGGCAGCGCGCATCCGGACGCAAGAATGGCCGCCGCCAGCGTGAATACGCGCGCCATATTGTGCAGCGAGAAGATCAACGAACCGAACAGCCAGTTGGGGATGCAGAGCAAAGCCCGCTGGTTCTGCGCAAATGGTCTGCGACTGATGACGGCCAACGGCATACCCGATCATGCAACCGGCACATTTCCCAATCCCGATGACCCCCACAGCATCGCCGAACAGACGATCACCTATGCCGCTACACTGAGCCCCATCACGCTGAGCGGATCGGGGCAGCCGATCAAGGTCAGCGGCTATGCCCTCAACGGCATCAAATTCGATGCCGGCACCGCGGGTCGTTGCGAGAGCGGCACCATAGATCCGTCCACCTGTGACCTTGCCGGCGGAAGCGGACCATGGAATATCGAATTTCTTGGCCAGTCGATCTTCGCCTTCGGCGCTGACGCCAGCCATGGCCATGTCCAGGCGACCGGAGAATATCATTATCATGGCATTCCCGAAGCCATGCTCTCGGCGGAGAATAGAGCCGGCAAGGCGATGCAACTGATCGGCTGGGCTGCCGACGGCTTTCCGATTTACGCCCGCTATGGCCATGACAATCCCGAAGCCGGCACCAGCCCGTTGCGGGCAATGCAATCCAGCTACCGGCTGAAGTCCGTCCCGGACGCCGATCGCCCGGATGCTGCCATCATGCCGATGGGAACCTTTACCCAGGATTTTGAATATTCCGAAGGGGCTGGCGATCTTGATGAATGCAACGGCCGATTTGGCGTGACGCCGGAATTTCCGGCCGGCATTTATCACTATTATGCGACCGACAGCTTTCCGTTCATCCAGCGCTGCGTGAAAGGATCGCCCTTCAGCCTGTCGTCACAAGCCGCGCCGGTTACAGAAGGTGCCAAAGACGACCGCGATGAAGAAAGGCGCGACCGGCGCCCTCCCCCTCCCGGCAGTCCACCCCGATGAGCGATCGCCAATCACCGGGAAATACGGGGCGAGTGATACCCGCCCCGTTTCATCATTTGACTTAATTCAGAGGCTCAAAGGCCGTCGAGGCCCTTGCTGACCAGAATGTTGACCGCTACGCGGCGGTTCTGCGCCTTGCCGCTGGCGGTGTCGTTGCTGTCGAGCGGATCGGCTTCGGACATGCCGGTCGGGGTCAGCATGCGATAGGGCTTCCAGCCGCAATTTTGCTGGATATAATTGACCACACGGCTGGCGCGTTTTTCGCTGAGCTGCTGGTTATATTCATAATCGCCGGTGGAATCGGTATAGCCAACCACCAGAAGCAGGGCGTTGTTCATTTCTTCCGCTGCAGCCGCAGTGGCGCACAGATCGGCCTTGCCGCGAGCGGACAGCACCGCCTTGCCGGTGTCAAAATGGACATTGGTCGTGCCCTTGACATTATACTGGTCGATATCGCTGACCCTGCTGCGCAGCGCCTCGGTCGCAGCGGTCTGCTCGGCAAAGCCCTGGGCGGTGCCGTTGTGGATCATGTTGGCGGTCTTGAGGTCGCTGTTGCGGAGATTGATCTTGCTGGCGACGAGTTCGCTGCCGACCTGCACGGTATCGACACTGACCGGCAAGCCGTTGAGCAATGCTTCGCTGCCGAGCGCCTTGCGTCCCAGGCCGAGCAGACCCTTGGTCGCCTTGATCTCGGTGGCATCGGTGAAGGCGATCACCGTCCTTGTGCCGTCATCGGCGGTGATCTGCAGACGGTCGGCGCTGCGGGCGGAGATAATCCCTTCGACCTCCGGCCCCTCGGGCGCTTCGGACAGATTGACGGCCAGACTCGCCGCTTCCGCTTCCTGCTGGCCGGTGACGATGATATCGCTTCTGTCGTCCGCCGACTGCGCAAACGCGCTGCCCGGTGCCAACAGGGCAACCGTGGCAAGCAGGATGCTCGCTTTCGAATTTCTGGAAAGGCTGTTCATCTTTCTACTCCTTCAATCAATTTTATCGGGTTCAGCCGGCGCGGGGGGGGGGCCGGCCGGATTTGCTAAAATATGCCGTCTTTCGGGTTCCCCTTCGGTTCACGACACAATATGGGGCGGCCCATAAGCCGCTTATGGACAAGTACAGGGCCTGAGTGGTCGTTCAATCCTGTCTGCCGGATGAACATGGGCGCCGTCACCGCCGGTTCTGCGGACAACCCGAGCGGGTCATGCGGCGAGCCGTTATTGGCGGTGGCGGATCAATGGCATCGTCGCGCGATCGACCATTCCATCGTCCGCAATCCGGCAGCGATGGCTGGCAACCTCATATTATCAGAAAAACCTAAGCTTTTTTCTTCGACGTGTAGAAGCTCGGAATCCCGTTCACTGCGGTTGGATAGCTGGGTTTCGGATAGAAATCGGCCGGTATGTTGGGAATCTGCATACCCGCCTCAGCGATCAGATAGGGAGAGACTCTGCGGCTGGTGCACAGACCGCCATTGCCGTCACTCACCAGTCGTTGTTCGAATTCGATTCCCTGTTGCTGCTTGTCCGATCGGCGCACGACCGCGACGGCGAGCTGCCCCTCACCAAAATCGATCACGAACTTGGTGCCGACCGGTACATCCCAAAGCCCTTCCATCAACGCACCGGTCTCCGAAATATTGCGTATCATCAGAGAATAGCAGTGGTTTTCGTGGATTGCCCGGACTTTGCGATACATGGAAATACGGTCATGGCGAAACTTGGCCGGACCGTTCGGCGTTACGATCCATTCGCCTTTTTCAACCAGGCGGACCAGCTCTTCGGCCTGAACCGCCTTGCTGTAGATAAATCCCTGAACATGACTCACATTGAGACCGCGAATCCAGTCCAGCTCGTCCATAGCTTCGATGCCTTCCGCTGTCGTTTCCATATCCAGCGCCTCGGCAAGAGCGACAATCGCAGAAATAATGGCACCATTGCGTGATCCCGGGAGCGTCGCCCCGCGCACAAAGCTCTGGTCGATCTTGATCTTGTCAAAGGGCGCCGTTTGCAGATAGCTCAGCGACGAATATCCGGTGCCGAAATCATCAAGCGCCAGACGAACCCCGATATTCTTCAGATCGGCGAACATCTTTTCGGTCTTTTCCGATCCTTCCAGAAATACACTTTCGGTGATTTCCAGTTCCAGCCGTCCAGCCGGGAGACCGGATTTTTTCAGCACGGAGGATACGATGGCCGGTAGTTTTTCATCGGCAAACTGGATCGGCGAAACATTCACCGCAACAATGAATTTGCTGGGCCATTTCACGGCATCGTGACAGGCCCGGTTCAAGGCCCATTCGCCGAGGGATTTGATAAGATTTGCCTCTTCGGCAATCGGAATGAAAAGCGCGGGAGAAATCGGTCCGCGTTCGGGATGTTCCCAGCGCATCAGGGCTTCCACCCCGCGCACGATATCATTTTTCGCATTGACGATCGGCTGATAGGCCAGAGACAATTCGTCATTGGCCAGGGCATCACGCAAATCGTCTTCGAGGATTTTCCGATCCTTGGCCGATTGTTGCAAATCCTCTGAGAAAAAATGAAACCGGCCGCGTCCGCTGCCTTTTGCGGCATAGAGGGCGAGATCGGCGCTATGAACCAGATCTTCACTGGTGTTCCCGTCAAACGGACTGATCGCGATACCCACAGATGCACCGATGATGCATCGCACGCCATCTACCGTGTAAGGTTCGGAGAGGCTCAAGATAATTTTGTTGGAAAGTTTGCCAAGATCACCCCGATCGTCGCTGTCCGGAAGCAAGACCTGAAACTCGTCCCCACCAATCCGGCAGACTTCGCCCCGCTTGCCAACCGCTTTTGTCAGCCGCTTCGCGACCTGTTTCAGCAGGTCATCGCCGGCGAGATGCCCCATCGTGTCGTTCACCTGCTTGAACCGGTCCAGATCGATCAGCAATATCCCGCACGTCCGCTTTTGTTTCTTGAACGAGGAAAGAGTGGATTCGAGTGTTTTTGATGCAGATGTGCGATTTGCCAAACCGGTCAATGAATCGAACATCGCCAGACGCGAGGATTCCTCTTCCGATCGTTGCTGCGCCGTTATGTCCTTGCCATTGCCCCGATAGCCGACAAATTCTCCCGATTTGTCCAGTTGCGGTTTGCCAGAAATCGCCCACCAGCGATCTTCCTCCGCGATCACAGCCTTCAGTTTCAAATCGTTGAACGCACATTGCTTCGCCAGAATGAACGACAATGTTCTCTGGCTCGGCACTTCGTCATCGGGCTTTACAAATAGTTCGAGAAACGGGGTCCCCAGCAATTCGGCCTGGGACTTGTCCAGCACCTCTGCCAATGTCTGGGTAATATAGGTTATATTTCCGGCCTTGTCCGTCGACCAGAACCAGCCCTGCCTCGTTTCTTCATAATTTTGCAGAAGAAGCAACGCCTCGGTTGTTTTCAGGCTGGACATGCCGGCAGCGACGTCCAGATCCCTGTTCTGTTTAAAAATACGCCCGCTGATCCGGTCAAAGAAACTTTGCGATTCGTTTTCAGAGAATTCTAGTTCCTGGAGGTCCTCAACGTTTATTTGTTCCATTTTCATTGTCTAGGCTGGTCCCTATTTGAAGCGCATATTCATAGACGGTAAAAGTTAGCGAATAATAAAGCAGACCAAGAAAAAAGATTTCGAATTTCAGTAATTTACGTTATTTTACAAATATAGGTTATGCTGTTGTCTGGTGATCCGGCAGATGATGTCACAATGCGTTCCACCCATCGAACAATGCTGCTGTATTCGCTGGAACACCGCATTGTACCTTTTGCCAAGGGTACCGGCCCGTCCAAAGACCGGCGCTTCCAGCAAACCCGCTCTATAATCCTTGACCTGCCGCCCCCTGTTTAGCTAGTCAGTTAAATGCACGGAGGACAAACGATCCGGCGGTTTTAGGAGACGGGTGATGCGCAGGCTTGGATTGTTAGTGGCTACTCTGGTGCTGGCGGCCTGCCAGAATCAGACCGACGAGCCTGCGGAAAGTGATACGGTCGCAAGCAGCGAATGGAGCAATATCGGCTTTGATGCGAAGGAACAGCGTCACAGCCCGCTCGACCAGATCAATGACAGCAACGTCGGTGAACTCGGGATCGCCTGGTTCAAAGACCTTCCCGATGCCCGTGGACAGGAAGCCACGCCCATTGAAGTCGACGGCAAGCTCTATATCTCAACCGCCTGGTCCAAGGTTTTTGCCTATGACGCCAAAACCGGCGAGGAACTGTGGTCCTATGATCCCGCAGTACCGGGCGAGAAAGCGGTCGACGCCTGCTGTGATGTCGTCAATCGCGGCGTCGCGATCAGCCGCGGCAAGCTGTTTTTCGGAACGATCGATGGCCGTCTGATCGCGCTCGACGCGAATACCGGCGCGCGTTTGTGGGAAACCCAGACCACCGACAATAGCAAGCCCTACACGATTACCGGCGCCCCGCGGGTCGTCAAGAATATGGTGATCATCGGCAATGGTGGCGCGGAATTCGGCGTGCGCGGCTATGTCTCCGCCTATAATGTCCGCGATGGCCAGATGAAATGGCGCTTCTACACCGTGCCCAATCCCGAAGGCAAAGCGGACGGCGCGGCAAGCGACGAGATTTTTGCCAAGGCGGCGGCCAAGACCTGGGGCGACGGCGAGTGGAAGGAATCCGGCGGCGGCGGCACGGTCTGGGACAGCATCGTCTATGACGAGGATCTCGACCAGCTCTATTTCGGAGTCGGCAACGGCAATCCGTGGAACCACGGTCTGCGCTCGGGCGGCGAAGGCGACAATCTGTTTCTTTCCTCGATCGTCGCGGTCAATCCCGACACCGGCAAATATCTCTGGCATTATCAGGAAACACCGGCAGAAAGCTGGGACTATACGGCGACCCAGCATATCATCCAGGCCGAGCTTGAAATAGACGGCAAGAAACGCAAGGTGCTGTACCACGCGCCGAAAAACGGATTTTTCTTTGTCATCGACCGGCTCGATGGCACGTTGATCAGCGCCGAGCCCTTTGTCGACGGGATCAACTGGGCCGAAGGCTATGACATCGACACCGGTCGGCCGATCGAAAATCCCGAAGCGCGCTTCTACAAAACCAACAAACCGTTTGTCGCGATCCCGGGCGCTCTGGGCGCCCATAACTGGCACCCGATGAGCTATAATCCGAAGACCGGACTGGTCTATATCCCGGCGCAACAGATCCCGCAGGGCTATGAAGTGCCGGTGACGGAGATCGACAAGAAACGCGAACGGCTCGGCTTCAATGTCGGCATCGGCTGGTCGATCGGCCAGTTGCCCGACGACAAGGATGTCTACAAGGCCGCGATTGCTGCAACCACCGGCAGGCTGGTCGCGTTCAACCCGAAAACTGGCAAGGTCGAATGGAGCGTTGATTATCCGGCGGCCTGGAATGGCGGCACGATGACCACCGCCGGAAACCTGGTGTTCCAGGGCACCAGTACCGGATTCTTCAAGGCCTATTCGGCGGACAAGGGCACGGAATTGCTCAGCCTGCCGATGCAGTCCGGCATCGTCAGTGCGCCCTCGACCTATATGATTGACGGCGAGCAATATGTCGCCTTCATGACCAGCAAGGGCGGTGCCTTTCCGCTGGTCGCCGGCGTCGCCGGCGGGGTCACACGCCAGCTGCCCAATATTCCGCGGCTGATGGTGCTGAAACTGGGCGGCAAAGCCCGATTGCCCGCACTGCCGGAAAAAGGCGAAGTCGTCTGGGATCCACCGGTACAGACCGGAAGTCCGGAACAGATTGCCGCCGGCAAGGGACTTTATGGTCGCAATTGCCTCGTCTGTCATGGCGACAGCGCGATCGGCAATGGCTTCACCCCGGACCTGCGCGTCAGCGGCGTATTGCCCGACACCGAAGCCTGGGCATCAATCGTCACCGGCGGCGCGCTGAAACAGCACGGCATGGTCGGTTTCGGATCGCAGCTTGACGCCAGCCAGGTGGAAAATATCCGCCATTATGTGGTCAACCGGTCGAACTGGACAAAGGCCAACCTGCCGGAAATGACCGCGCCGACACCACGCTGATACAGCGCCGGACAGGGACACCCATCCTGGCGCTGATCGCGGCGCTATCCGCGGACATATAATGCCTGCCTAAATTATGGTCATTTGCCGCTGCGAATGCCTGTTTTTTGGGCGGCATTGTCAGTTGTCCGATTAGCCTTTAGCAATGGAACCAAGCATTCCGGTGATTCTGTTCGCGAATCGATTCTGGCATGGTAATTGAATAGTAGCGGGCAATTGTGCCCGACTGAGGCGCCTTTCTCTCAAGTGAGAGGAATAGCCGAGGACGAGGTATACGGGGACGTATTGAAATGAAAAAAATCGAAGCCATAATCAAGCCATTCAAACTTGATGAAGTGAAGGAAGCGCTGCACGAAGTCGGCGTTTCGGGAATCACCGTAACCGAGGCAAAAGGCTTTGGCCGGCAAAAAGGGCATACCGAACTGTACCGCGGTGCGGAATATGTCGTGGACTTTCTGCCCAAGGTGAAGCTTGAAGTGGTGGTCGAGGACAGCCTTGCCGACCGCACGGTCGAAGCCATCTGCGCTGCGGCCCAGACCGGCCGCATCGGCGACGGCAAGATTTTTGTCATTCCCGTCGAAGCCGCAGTGCGCATCCGCACCGGCGAGCGCGACAATGACGCCATCTGATTTTTTCATCGCAACCAATCCAAACAAACCAAAACCAAAGGATTAAGATATGGCCAATTCGGCATCCGATATTATCAAGATGATCAAGGAACATGAAGTCGAGTGGGTCGACGTCCGGTTCACCGATCCGCGCGGCAAATGGCAGCATCTGTCGATGTGCGCAGAAGTCATTGACGAAGACGTTCTCGAAGAAGGCTTCATGTTTGACGGTTCGTCAATCGAAGGCTGGAAGACGATCAACGAATCCGACATGATCCTGCGTCCCGACCTCGACGCGGTCTATATGGACCCGTTTTCCGCCACCCCGATGATGATCCTCGTCTGCAATATCGTCGAGCCGGGTGACGGATCCCTGTACAACCGCGATCCGCGTTCGACCGCCGTCCGGGCCGAATCCTACCTGAAATCAACCGGTATCGGTGACACCATCTATGTCGGGCCGGAACCCGAATTCTTCATGTTTGACGATGTGAAATTCGAAACTGGCTATGACCGCTCCGGCTTCAGGATTGACGATATCGAACTGCCGACCAACACCGGCCGTGACTATGATGTCGGCAACATGGGCCATCGTCCGCGCGCCAAGGGCGGCTATTTCCCGGTTGCTCCGGTTGACAGCTGCGTCGACATTCGTGGCGAAATGGTTTCGACCATGCTGGAAATGGGTCTGCCGATGGACAAGCACCATCACGAAGTCGCTGCCGCCCAGCATGAGCTCGGCATCACCTTTGGCACGCTGACCGAAACCGCCGACCGGGTGCAGGTCTACAAATATGTCGTGCAGCAGGTTGCCCATGCCTATGGCAAGACCGCAACCTTCATGCCGAAGCCGATCAAGGACGATAACGGCAGCGGCATGCACACCCATATGTCGATCTGGAAAGATGGCAAGCCTCTCTTTGCCGGCAATGAATATGCCGGTCTGTCGGAAATGTGCCTCCATTATATCGGCGGCGTCGTCAAACATGCCAAGGCGATCAACGCTTTCTCCAACCCGACGACCAACAGCTACAAACGTCTGGTCCCCGGTTTTGAGGCACCGGTGCTGCTCGCTTATTCGAGCCGCAATCGTTCCGCATCCTGCCGTATTCCATATGGCGCTGGCGACAAGGCGAAGCGCGTAGAGTTCCGCTTCCCCGATCCATTGGCCAACCCCTATCTGTCCTCGGCAGCCTTGCTGATGGCAGGCCTCGACGGGATCGAGAACAAGATCCACCCGGGCGACGCCATGGACAAGAATCTCTATGACCTGCCACCGGCAGAACTGGCCGAAGTACCAACGGTTTGCGGTTCGCTCCGTGAAGCGCTGGAAGCGCTGGAAGCCGATCACGAGTTCCTGCTCAAGGGCGATGTGTTCACCAAGGACCAGATCGACGCTTATGCCGAACTGAAATGGGAAGAAGTCAGCCGGCTCGAAACCACGCCGAGCCCGGTTGAATATGATATGTATTATTCGAGCTGATCTTTGCGATCAGATTGAAGAACAAAAGCCCGGGGCAAGCAATTGCTCCGGGCTTTTTGTTTTCTGGGTACGAATAGTTCGAGCCATTGCATCAATCGGGATTAATGGCCTTCATCACTGCATCAAACCGCCCGTCCCGTTCCGCGTTGCGCAAAACCCCTGCTCGCTCGACGACAATTTCATTCGGTGTCGACTGTTGCTCGAATTCGGCCATCACCTGGTCGACAAAGGTTTCGAGCGGTAGATAGTTTTCGCGGGTGGCCTGTCCCGGTGTGAGATCGGTCTGAACGGCGGGCGGGATGATTTCAATGACCTCGGTCTTGCCATTGAGCTGTTCTCGCAGGGAGAGGGTATAGGCATGGATAGCGGCCTTGGTCGCATTATAAGTGGGCGCAGCGATCATCGGAACAAAAGCCAGTCCTGATGAAATGGTGACGATCGCCGAACCCGGCCGTTCGGCAAGATGAGAGACAAATGCGTCGATCATCCTGATCGGGCCAAGCAGGTTGGTCCTCACCATTGTTTCGGCATCCCCCAGGTCGCGCGCTGACGTCATATCCTCATATCGCATCACCCCGGCATTATTGATGATGACATTCAGCCCCGGATGGTCGCCGAGCAATGAACTGGCGAAGGATTTGATCGCTACCGGATCTTCCACATCAAGCCGATAGGCCGCCATTTGCTTTCGTCCCCCGATCGTCTCCGTCAACGGCGCCATGCGCCGGCCGGTTACAATCACCATATTGTCCAGATCGTTGAAACGATGGGCCAGTGCCCGCCCGATGCCGCTGCCTCCGCCGGTGATAAGGATGATGTTACCGGATATTTTCACGATGCTGTTCCTGTTGCTGTCCCTGATCAATCCAGATTAGCGTTTCACAGACTATTTGATAGAAGGCACCCAAAAGATTTATACTTACCCAAAAGAGAGCGTGATATGAGCAAGCAGCCGCCTGAAAACACCGACCCGAGGGTCGAGGCGCTCGTCAATCAACTGATCGGACGTGTCGCTGACAAATGGACGATGCTGGTCGTTGAGGAACTGGCCCATGGTGAGGAATTGCGCTTCACGGAACTTGGGCGAAGAGTCAGCGGTATCAGCCAGAAAATGCTGACGCAAACCTTGCGTCAGATGGAACGGGACGGACTGGTGATCCGTACGATCCACCCTGTCATTCCACCCAGGGTCGAATATCGCCTGACCCATCTCGGCCTGAGCCTTGGCGAGGCCTTTTGCGGCGTGTGGATCTGGGCGGAACGCAGTCTCGACGAGATAGAGAAAGCGCGGCAGATATTTGACCAGCGGGCCAAGCAATAGGGCAAGGTCAGCCGCCGGCAACCATGCTGTTGATGGCATGGCACCCCACCAGAAACTATCGCGCTGACCACGATCACTGGGCAGGCCCTTCAACGCTCCATCTCAATCCTCATAATTCCTCCACAATTGCGATCAATGACGCTGCTGAAACCCCCATTCAACACGACATCAGGATTGATCCCATATGCGCATTATCAGGAATACGACTTGTGCCTTTGCCATTGCGACATCGTTGGCCAGCATTCCCGCTTATGCCGACACAACCATAAACAGCGAAACGACCGACCCGCTATTGACCTCGATAGAAGGCGATATCATCATCACCGACGGCGGCGTTATCGAGATCGATTCGGGCGTCGCGATTACGGTCGACAGCGACAATGACGTCACCATCGAAGGGCTGGATGAAGACGATTCAACTGTCGTTGTGGGCGAAATCAACGTCGGCGACGCGGACGACGCGATGGGAATATTGGTCCAGACCGGCACCAATGCCAATATCTCGAATGTCGGCACGATCACGATACTGGAAGATTTCGTATCCGCAGATGAAGATGCAAATGCGATTGCCGACGGTCCGATTGCTTCTGCCAGCAACCGTTACGGCATTTATGTCGCTGGCGGCGGCACCGCGAGCGGAACGCTGGACAACAGCGGGACCATTACCGTGGAAGGCCTGAATTCCGGCGGCATTGTCGTCGATTCAGACTATGATGGCTCGCTTATCAACACCGGCACGATCACGGTCATCGGCGACAATGGCTATGGCATCAAGGTCCAGGACGTTTCGGAAGATGTAACCGTTCGCGGCAGTGTTCAGGTTGTCGGCGAAGGCTCCGTGGCATTTTCTTCGCAGGGCGATATTGACGGGGCGCTGACCTTTCAGGGCACGGTTCGGCAATTGAGCAGCTATACAAACGACGATAGCGTGACGACGTCGCTATCCCGGACCGATCTCAGATCTGGTGCAGCAGCGGTCGAGATTACCGGCAATGTTGGCGGCGGTATTTTGGTCGCCGTCGCGCCCGATGATGATGACGATGATGATGATGACGAAGATAATGACGGCATAGAGGACACGCTGGAAGGTACTGGCTATATCGCGTCCACCGGCAATGGTCCGGCGATGCTGATCGGCGGGGCGAGTGATACGGTGATCGGAACTGTCGCCGACAATGACGGCGGATACTCTCTCGTGATCGACGGGTCGATTGTCAGCACGGCCAATTACAGTTCCACCGATTCCTACGGTTTGGTCATCGGCGGGCAAGGCGGTGCGGTTGACGTTACCGGCGGCATCGAACTGGCCGGAACGTTAAGCGCAACAACTTACGATTCGGCCGCAACGGCGCTTTTGATCAATGAAGATTCGACCGTTGATCGCCTTGCCGTCTCCGGCACCCTGTCAGCAAATCTGACTTCCACCGGCGAAGGCGAAGTCTATGCGATCCGGGACTTGTCGGGATCGCTGACATCGATCGAAAACTCCGGTTACATCACTACATCGGCGTCCAGCGAAGACATTCGGCAGGCAATCGCCGCGTCGAGCAACACGACGGGCCTGACGATCATCCAGTATCTCAACGACGAGGATGCCGAAACCAAGGCGGATATCGAAGCGGAACTTGACGACGACGAAACGGATGACACGATTTATACCGCGATCATCGGCGATATCGTGACCGGATCGGGGAATGACCTGATCAGTGCCAGCGCCGGCGTGATCACCGGCGACACCTATTTTAACGCCGGGAATGATACGCTGAACCTGTCGGAAGACACCGTCTATACGGGTGACGTATATTTCGGCACCGGCACCGGGCTAATGACGTTATCCGATGAAGCCACTTTTGTCGGTGATGTAGACGGAGCAGGTCAATCGGTTCTGGTGACGCTGAACGACAGCGCCGTCTATACCGGGACTGTCCAGAATGGAGCCGGCCTATCGGTTGTCGTCAATGGCGGTACATTCGGTATTGGCAGTGCCGAAACGTCCACATTCGACACTTTGACCGTGGGCTCCGACGGTACGCTCGGTGTCTATATTGACGGCGAAGACGGGACGAGTTCGCTCTATGATGTGAACAGCGCAACCTTTGAAAGCGGCTCGAAAATTGCCACGACAATTTCCTCGCTCGAAAATGCCGACGGCACCTATGTCGTGCTGACCGCAGACGAGATTAACGGCACCCCCGATTTCGATTCCGCAACAACAGAACTGCCCTTCATCTTTGCTGGCGAGACCAGTCTGTCCGGCAGTGATCTGGTCCTGGAAATTCGCCGGAAAGAAGCGGAAGAGCTAGGGCTGTCCGGTACCGCAACCTCTGCATATGATGCGATCCTTACCGCCAGTGCGACCGATGACACTCTGGAGACGAGCTTTCTGCAAATAGAAGATGCAGCGACATTGCAAAGCCAGGTCGATCAATTTTTACCAGACCACTCCGGCGGCATCTTTGACTTTGCCACCCGCGGATCGCGGCTGGCCGCTCTGCATATCATGGACGATTCCTCACTCTATGACGTAAGCAATGTTGGCGCATGGATAGAACCGATTTACTGGGGCAATAAAAAGGATGCCGGCAATGCCGCTTCCTATGACTCCAGCGGCTGGGGCGTATCCATGGGTCTCGAGCGTTGGTCGAAAATAGGAAATCTCGGACTGTCCTATGCCTATACCAGCGGCGAAATCGAAAATAACGGCGGTACCGGCATCGTTGACGCTTCGCAACATGAGCTTGGCGCGTTCTGGAGAATGGATAGCGGTCCGCTTTATGCCTTTGGCCGGATATCCGCCTCCTATCTTTCGCTTTCCAGTACCCGCACAATAACCGCAACCGCGGATGACACCGACTATACCGGCACAACAACGGCTGACTGGAATGGCTGGATGGTTTCCGGAACCAGCGGTGTTTCCTATGATCTGGATGTCGGAAACCGTCTGACCTTCCGTCCCAAGGCTACGCTCGACTATTATCGCTTGCACGAAAGTGGCTATGACGAAACCGGCGGTGGCGATGCATTGAACCTCTATGTCGACGGCCGGACCAGTGACTCTGTTACCGCCGCCACGACAGTGGCCGCAGTCTATCGACTGGGAGCCAAACGAAAGGATTCCACGCCGCTGACGTTTGAGCTGGAAGGGGGACGCCGGCACCATCTGGCCGGATCGCTCGGCACAACCACCGCGAGCTTCCTCGATGGCGAGGATTTCACCCTGACGGCCGACGGTCTCGACAGCAGCTGGCTGGGCGAAGCCCGCATATTGGCAGGCGGGCTTGACTTTACCTGGCAGCTATCCGGACGAGCCGAAAAAACGGCGGGCAATATCGGCTATTCCGCCCGTGCCTCCCTGAGCCTGGCATTTTAAGCCGGTGGCATAAAATCCACCGGCAGGGCCGATGTAAACTCGCGATTCCAGACACCCGCTATCGCGCGATGTTTGCATCGGCCTGATCCCCCGCCATCAGGCCCCTTTCAAAAAGACCGTCTGTCCTGAACGGACCAGATCAATAATCCTTGCTCACCCGCACGTTGGCGCTTTGCCGGCCGAGGGTAGAGATGGTGGAGAGGATCGACAGCCAGCGGGTGATCCGGAATTCCAGACTGGTCGCGCTATAGCCCTGGCCGTCGGTGATCAGTTCGACATAGGTGCGGCGGGTGATATATTTGCCGGCCGCAATGGAGGTTCCCGAACCGGTGTCGGTATCGGACGGCAGGATGCGCAGACGATCCAGCCCCACGGCCTTGCGCAACTGGTTGATCGGATCGAGTCCCCCGCCGCTGTTGAGCGATGCCACGGCCGCGGCCAGCTGCACCGCCTCGGGGGCAGACAGATCGGCAATCGACGCGCCGAACAAGACCCGCGACAGCAGCTCGTCCTCGGGCAACGCCGGGATGCTGGTAAAGGCGATTTCGGGCTGATTGCCGGTGCCGGTGACGTTGATCGTGGCGTTGAGGTCGGTCAGATCGGCTTCTGCCTCGATATCCAGTATCGGATTGACCGGCTGGTTGCCGACAAACCGGATGCTGCCCCGCTCGAGCCGAAAACGCCGGCCAGCGAACGTATAATTACCGCTGATCAGACTGGCCGTTCCGACCATTGCGAAATTGTCGACCGGCCCGGTAATTTTGAGATTGGCGCTCCATTCGCTATCCAGCCCGAGCCCCTCCACCACCAACCGGTTGGGAACATCCGCCGACAGCGCAAATCGCCACGGCCGCCCGCTGATCTCCACCGGCCGTTCGTCGGCCCGGCGATTGATTTCGCGCGTCCTGATGTCTGGAAGGTTAGCGGTGGCAGCAGCCTGACCAAAGCGGAAGAAGCTGCGGTTGAGCTTGACGTCACCCGAAATCAGACCGCCGTCCGCAGAACTGCGTATCTTGATCGGCCCGGTTACCGTGGCGGCGAAATCATCGCGCGCGATCAGCGCCGCCTGCTTGGCATCGATGTCCATCACGATGCCGATCCCTTCGTTGGACTCCACCGCGAAATTGAAACTGCCGCTGCCGCTCACCGTGCCACCGCCCGCGGTCGTTCCGGTCAGGCTGGGCAACACCAGCCGCGAGCCGTCAAACCGGCCCACCGTCTTGATATTGGAAATGACCGTGCCGGTCAGCGGGCTCTCGAGCCGGGCGTTGCTGGTGCGGACCAATCCCTCGATCTGGGGATTGGCAAGGGTGCCACTGATATCGAAACTGGCCGCGACGGGGCCGGTCAGGTCAAAAGTTTCGACACCGGTCAATCGCCACATGCTTTCTGCACCGCCACTGAACCGGGCCTGCGCGAACAGGGGCTTGTGCATCAGTTCGTTCTGCCAATTCCCGTTGCCGAGCCCGGTGACCCGTCCCTGGAACCGGCCGATGGTCTTGCCCGCCGGCGTTTTTATGATCCCGCGTGCCGCTGCATTGCGCTGGGTGACGGCGATATTGAGCCCCATATCAACCGGTTCCGAGGTCAATATCAAGCCCGATCGCGTCAATCCCTTGACCGTCAGCTTGGCCTCGCCCACCGGCACTGCAGAGCCAGACTGGGTAAGCTTGACCGTCCCGTTCACGCTCCCGCCCAGCCCGAGATCGGGATAGCCGATATCGAGCAGAGAAAGCGGCATTTTCGTCATTGCCAGATCGAGCCGGGATGTCCCGCTGGCCCAGCGACCGGACAGACGGACGCTGCCGTTACCGTAGCTGATCGTGGTCGGGGACACCGTCCAGCCATCGCCAACCCGCCGTAATTCGAGCGTCCGCGCCAGGCGAAGATTGCGCCCCTCGAACTGACCCGCTCCGGTAATCTGGTAGCGATCGGGGGTGATATCGGCTTTCGCCTGAAATTCGAACGTGCTGCCGCGCGTGCCGGCCATGGTGAAGGTTGCCGTGCCGGTCCCGTCGGTCAATTTTGCATTGGCGGCGATGCGGCCGACCATCAATTCGCCACGGCTGATCCCCTGGGCGCGGAGCGTCGCGTCGATATTGGATTGACCGTCGATCAGGACGATGTCGGCATCCAGCACCGCGGTCCGGATGAAAATCGGGGGATCGCCATCAAATCGTGCATTTTCGGCCTTGAGATTGGCGCGGATCAACTGCCCGGCATTGCCGGGACGGAACAGCACATCGCCGTTCACACCGCCGCCGCTGACAGCGAGCGATCCGGCAAGCCCCTGGGCGGTCGGCCGGATCGTGCCGGTCGCGAGCGTATCGGATACCAGCAAACGATCGACGCGGACTGCGGTGTCCTGACCCGCAACGGTCAGGATCGCACCATTGCTGCTGAAAGGCCCGAGCGTCGAGCCGCCAGCGGCGACATAGGAAAATCCGGCCTTCACCGGATCGAGCGTCAGGCTGACCGCCGACAGTCCCGCCGCCGGTAGCGGACTGTCGAGCAACAAGGCAATTTTCGGACGATCAAGCGGCCCGTCGAGCTTCAGATCAAAACGGCCATAGCTGTCCTGTGTGCCGGATCCCTGAAAGGCAAAGGTCGCTGCACCGGTCTGATTGCCCGAACCCCGGAAAGCCAGCGCAGGTGCCTTGACGACGAGATCGGAAAATTGCAACCGCCCGTCCGCGCCGAGGGCAAGGCCGGTTTGCAGTTCCGGCAAACCGCCCGCCAGTTCGCGAAGGAAAGCGATATCGAAGCGCCGCAGTTTCGCGTTGACCTCGCCATCCAGCGACAGGCCGGACGGCGCGGGGCCGAGATTGATTTGGGCGATGATGTCGGCCAACCCGACCCCTTTTACCGCAAAACCGGGCGCGTTGGCATCGATATTGACCGCAAAGTCACCAGTCGAGGGACGCAATTCCAGATCCAATGTGCCTTTTGCAGCATTGGTCGCGACCCGCGCACGCTCGGCGAACAGCAGATCCTTTTCATAACGCAGCAACGCGGTCGCGCTGAAACCGGAGAGCAATTGCTTGAGCAATTCGCCATTGCCGATCACCGTAGCGACGGAAAGCTCGACCGGGATATCCCAGCCGCCGGCATCCCGTTGTCCTTCTCCCTCGCCACGCACATTGGTCATCAGGGTCTTGCCGAGGGCCAGTTGCGGCGCGGTCAGCAGATATTGATAGCGCAGCGCCGAGAATTTGCCGTTCAGCAACGCCTTCAGCTCGAAATCCTGCGCCTTCATATTGGCCGCCAGCGCGGACGGATCGATCAGCCTTGTCTCGATCCGCATCGCATCGAGACTGTTGCGCCCCAGATCAATCCCGCCCTTTGCGGAGAGGGCCAATGCTGCGGAACGCCCTTCAAAATCGAGAGTAGCGAGACGGTCTTCGAGACTAATGTCTCCCTTGATCGCCAGATTGGGCGAAGCCAGTTTTCGGGCCAGCCCTTCGGGCATGAGAGAGGCGGTCAGCTCACCATCATAGGCGAACAGCCCTTCCCTCGCCTCGATGGCGACTTGCGCCAACGGCTCGTCGACACTGATCGCATTCAGTTCGCCATTCCATTTCTGCCAGCTGCCATCCCCTTTCAGGGTCACGGCCAGATCCTGATCCCGCCCGAGAGCCGCGGCGAGCACCCCGCCCGCAGGCGCAATGATTTCAGCATCAATATCAAGCTTTTTGCGGTCCGGCTCAACGTTCAGCGCGAGCAACAATTTGTCACCGCTGCGGGTGGTCTCACCATCCAGACGGACCATGGCACGACCGGCCCGGATATCGGCGGTACCGGACAGGTCGGCAAATTGCTCCGAGCCCGCGATCGCTTCCCCGAGTGCGAGATTATCGACCCGGAAGGTGCCGATATATATGTCAAAATCAGGAAGCAGCGGTTGATCTTCACCACTGTCAATCAATTCCGGCAATCGCTCGAACCGCGCCTTTGAAACAACCGCTGCAGAAATGTTGAGTTCGTTGAATATCCAGGCCAGCGGGTTCCAGTCGACCACCACCGTTCCGGCGGAAAAAAATAACCCCTCGGGATCGCTGAGCTCAAGTCCCTGCACTGCGGCTTCGCCATAGATCGATCCGTCAATCTCGGCGATGCCGATCCGCAAACCACTGTCCGGCTCCAGCGCCTCGACCTGATCGATGATGAAACGATGGCCGGAATCGCTGTCCAGCCAAAGCGCGGCACCGACCAGCCCGACGATGACGAATACAGCCAATCCGATGAGACTGCGCAGCGGCCAGCGCCATGTCATCAGTTTGAGACCGGGCTTTGCGGAACTTTCGGTCATCTAGAACGCCTGCCCGAGCGAGACATAGACAGCGACCAGTGGATCTCCCGATCGCGGATTGATCGGCGTCCCGACATCAATCCGGATTGGTCCGAAGTCACTGTAATAGCGGATGCCGAGGCCGGCGCCATATTGCATGCCGGAAAAATCAGGAGTGCTGCTGGTATAGACATTACCGGCGTCGATGAAGGGCACGATGCCGAAATTGCCACCGAAGAGACCGGTCCGGACGCGCGCTTCTAGTGAAAATTCGACCAGCGAACGGCCCCCCACCGGATCATCATTGGCATCGAGCGGTCCGACGGTCTGATAGCTGTAACCCCGCACAGAGCCACCGCCGCCGGAATAGAGCCGACGGGATGGCGCGATGCTGCTATTGCCGGCACCGGCAATCGTCGCCAGCCGCGTCCGGCCGGCCAGCACGATCTTGTCCGAGACCGGGAAATAGGCACTGCCGTCGACCTGGCCGCGCGCATAGAAGACGCTGCCATCATGGAATGATACTTCCGGCTCGACACGGCCGCTCAATCGGAAACCGCGGGTCGGGTCGAGCAGATTGTCGCTGGCATCATAAGTCACCAGCGCCGGGAGGGAAGCGATAAAATAGGTCTCCGGATCGGTCGCGCCAATGTCTCCGGTGACGTCCGTTTCGCGCGATGCAATCAGTTCGACACCGCCGGACCAGCTCCAGCGTTTCTGATAGATCAGATTGCTCTGCCGCTCGATATTCGCCGCAATCGAAAATGTCTCGGCATCATAAGCGGCGCTATCGACCAGGCTCAGTGCGGCGCGTCCGTTCAGTATATTGTCACGTCGCCAAAAATTGTTGCGCCGGAAGACGATGCTGCCCGATTGTTCCTGCGTGCCCAGCACGCCGGTTACCCGGAATAGCCCTTCCGGCGGGAAAAGATTGCGGTGCTCCCAGCTGACTTCGGATCGTATGCCTTCGCCGGTGTCATAACCGATTTCGCCGGCAATCGTCCGCAGCGGAGCCGGGGTCACGGCCACGGCGAGATTCACCGCTGCCGGATCATCCGCTACGATCGGATCGATAGCGAGCGTCGAGATCAGTCCGGTCGCGATCAGCGCCCTGCGCAAATCTTCGACATCCGAAGCCTGATAAACGTCGCCGGGATCGAAGCGGGCAATCATCTGGACATGATCGGCATCGAACAGGTCGGTCGGCGCCAATATGATCGAACCGAAATTATATTTGCCGCCCGGTGCAACGTTCAGGTCGAGATCGCCAATCCGCTCGGCATGGTCTATTTCCAGCTCCGGTTCGCCGGTCCTCGCGAAAGGATAGCCATTTTCCGCCATGGCCAGATCGAGCCTGCCGATCGCTTCCATGATCTTATCGCCGTTGATGACAATGCCCGACTGCAGCCCGAAACTTTCCCGGAATTTCTGAGGATCGGGAGCGACGGCCGTTTCCAGCCCAGACAGGGTGATGTCATCCAGCTTATATTGTGGGCCCGACTGCACGTTTATCACCACGGCCAACCGATCCTCGCCGCTTGATTCGAAGCGGGTCTGCACCACGGCATCATAATAGCCTTCGATCCGCATCAACCGTTCGACAAGTTCTTCGTCGCTTTGCGCGCGCCGTCTTATCTGGGCAAAATTGGCATCTTCGCCGCGATATTGTTCCAGAACCGACAAAGCATCGAAGCGGACAGCAAAGGCTTCTCCGAGCGTGTCGGGCAACCCTTCGAAACGGATCCGATAAGCGGTTTCCGCCAGCGCATCGGTTGGACGAAATTCATTCAGCGGCAAATCTTCCGCGACAAGATCTTGGCTAGCGGACTGTTCCTGATCGTCAATCGTGTCCGTCGCCGTCAGAGCCGCGGTGCCTTCGGCTTCGGCTTCGGCTTCCACTTCGACGGCGGCTTCCTCTTCAATTTCATCGAGAACCGGTTCCGCGACCTGATCCAGATCGGGCCATTCCACCCCGAAATCCGGAAATTCGGTTAGCGCCTGATCGGGGTCGAGAGGTTCGTCAATCTCCGGTTGATCCGGCAGGTCCGCGACCGCCTGGTCACCTGCCTGCGCGTATACGGGCTGGATGAGCGAACCCATAAGCAAAATAGCCAGCATACCGAAGCAGCGACGGAAAGCGATCAGACCCATTGCCATCTCTTTAGCGGCTGATGATTCGTGAAGCCAATGAATAAGATTGCCTTTCCGACAAGCATTTCTTTTTGTAGGATATTCCGTGAAGCCACCATGCGACCGCCAATTTCACGATACAATTTAATCTTTCATTAACCAACTTCCCCCATATTTTCAGGTCAATCGGTATCGGTCGCTATTGACTGGTCAGCAATTGTTCAACAGGATCGCTTGAAATGTCGAATTTGCGTATGATTTTGATCGAAGCGGCGATGATTGCCGGTGTTGTGACGGCGGGTCTGTCGGTATCGCAACCCGCCCATGCGTCATCACTTTCGGCCGCTGTACAGGCCGCCGCAACCGATCCCCGGGCCGACATCAAAATCGACAGCAAGATCATGGTCGAGCGGACCGCTGAATCGGAATCCGGCAAAATGGTCACCAAGCTGCTTGATCCGGCAACCGTAAAGGTCATTCCCGGCGACACATTGCTGTTCATCAACACCTATCGCAACACCGGCAAGAATGCCGTGACCGGATTTGTCGTCAACAATCCGGTCCATTCCGCTGTGGCTCTGGTGGAGGTCGTTGAAGACTGGGCTCTGGTATCGGTCGATGGCGGCAAGAATTTCGGGAAATTGTCCGAGCTGACCGTGACGGCGGATAGCCCGGCTGCGGAGGGCGAAGAAGAACGGTCGGAACCGAAGAGCCGCCCGGCGAAGGCCTCCGATGTCACCCATATCCGTTGGGTTCTGGCGTCACCAATTGCACCCGGCGCGTCCGGCGATCTGCGCTTTCGCGGCATCGTCAAATAGCCGCGACCGCGTTTCAGCCGCCTTCGCATTCCCACACCACATCGCTGACCCCGATCAGGCGCGCCAATCGCGCCAGTTCGGCGTTCAGCCTGGCCTGACGGGCAACCGGCCAGCGAACACCCGGCTCGGGCCAGAATTGCATCACCCGCAAATGGCCCGCTGACCGGTCTGCCTTGATTTCGATGCGGCCGACAAAGCGATCGCGCTCCAGTATCGGATAGACATAATAGCCCCACTGGCGCTGGGCGGCGGGAACGAACATCTCGTTGCGATAGTGGAAACCGAACAGGGACAGTAGGCGATTCCGGTCGCGCACCGCGGGGTCAAACGGATTGATGATCCGCAGACGTGCGGTCGGTTCCGGTGCCTTTGACAGGCGCGTCTCGATATCGGACGGCGCCAGCGCCTTGATCCATTGTCCCTCGTGACTCTCCCATTCGACCGCGACCATATCACGGTCTGCTTGCGTCCATGCGCGGACCTCCTTCGCATCGACCGCATCCCAGAAACGCTGGATCTCGCCGAGCGAACCAAAAACCAGCCGGTCCAGCGCGTTGCGGCACAGCCAGTCGATCTGGCCTGCGTCATCATGGTCGGTCTCGCGGTGATGCGACGGGATCACCCGCTCGCAGAGGTCGTAATATTTGGTGAAATTGAGGCGATGGGAGGTCGCCAGTTCGCCCGCATACCAGAGCTGGTCCATCACCCTTTTGTGCGGCGGGCGATCCCACATCTGTTTTGTGCCGGTGACCTTCGTATCAAAATCCTGAGTCGAAAGTGGCCCTTCCTCTGCGATCCGGGCCTTTATCTCTTCCGCACCAATTTCCCGCGCCGCTTTTTTGAAGGAAGCATGGCCCGCGACCTTATCCCCCAGTCGCCGGAACTGGCGCTGCCACATCGGGTAAAATGCCATCGGCAGGACTGAGGCGTCATGGGTGAAATGCTCGAACACCACCCTGTCTTCACCGAGCAACCGGTCGAGCATCGGTTCGCGGTAATTCTGGTTGCGGCTCCACAATATATGATGGTGGGCGCGGGTGACATTCTGGATCGTGTCGAGCTGGACATAGCCGAGACGGCGAATCATCTCCGGCAGGTTCAACGGACCGGTCGGTGTGTCGGACAGGCCCTGCGACGGTAACCAGAGCCAGCGCGCCTGCCGATTGTTGATCCGCAGCGCCATCGCGATCAGACCGCAGTGGTTTCGATATGCGCGACTTTCCGGTCCCGCCGGGTTGCCAATATACAACCGGCTACGATCATGAGCGCGCCGGCAACCGTGGTCAGCGTGATCGGTTCCCGGAAAAACAGCCAGCCGAAAATCGCCGCCCAGATGAAGGCGCTATATTCCAGATTGATCAGATTCTGCGCTTCCGCCCTCGCATAGCCCCAGGCGATGAAGACCGCCGAGACGATCGACAATATTGCGCCCGCACCGATATAGGGCAAGGAATTTGCGCCCGGAAGGACCGCGAAAAACGGAGCGAGCAGCAGGAAGGCCGCGCCGACAACGAGATTTTGCGCGAAGCTGATCTCGATCGGGCCGGCCAGCAGCGCCTGCTGCCGCTGGATCACCAGATTGCCGGCATAGAGTATGGCGGAGAGCAGAATCGCCCCGATGCCGAGAAGAGCCTGCTCATCAAAAGTGCCGCTTGCCCTGCCCCACGCGATGACCAGAACCCCGCCAAAACCCAGAACCGAAGCATAAATGGCATTGCGATGGATGGTCTCGCCGAGAAACACCGCCGCCAGGTAGAGCGCGATAATCGGTGCGATGAAGGAGAGCGCTATCGCCTCCGCCAACGGGACCCGGGCGAGCCCCCAGAAGAAGAGATAGGACATGAACACAACGATGATGCCGCGCTGCAGATGGACCTTGCGCGCTGCCTTGCCCGGCATTCTTGGCCCGCGCGCGAAAAATATCACCGAAACAATGACGAATGCCGTCAATACCCGCCAGAGTATCGCATTATAGGCACCCAGTTCGATCGACAGGCTCTTCATCACGACGTCCATCATCGAGAAAGTGAGCAGACCGAACAGCACCGAACCTGCGGGGAGCAGC